>JBILUU010000052.1:0-11310 GCA_044370815.1 Bacteroidia bacterium | reverse complement strand
ACTTTTAACAGGAAAAACAAACGCATTTTGATGTTGATTTAAAATGCCAAACTCATACTTTGTGTCAATGCCCTGATCGCGTAATTCGCTGCGCACCATGCTATCGAGCACTACGGTATCAATCTTGTTACTGTAATCGTTGTAGATATTTATACTTACTAATTCATCAAAGATATCGTTCATCATGTCTTCTTGGTTGAGGAACCAGTTTAAGCTCTTATTACCACCTTCTTGCTCATTTACCGAAAATGGCTCCCGTTTATTCAAGTCTACATTAATTTTAAAATCGGGGTGATTGAGCGCATTGCTTTTGTATGTTTTGTTGCTTTGACGCTTGGTTTGCACGCCTCCGCTATCGGTAATAATCTCTTCATATACATTCAAACGCATGTCCTTGTAGTCGTTCTTTCTTTTATTGAAAGAAATTTTGTTGTCGGCCAATACATCTTCTCTTTCTGATTGACGGTGCATGTTTAACCTTCGTGTTACCTTAGCCGATACTGCTTTCTTTTCAAGGTTGTAGGCCACCTTGTGAAGCGCCTCACTCACAGAGGCATCAAACCTTTCTTGTTTAATTGCAATAGCGCTTTTAATCCAGTACAACTGAAAGGCAATCAATCCTCCAATGGCCATCAATATCACAATGATGGCTAATAAAATTTTTTTGTTGTTCACTCGTAGTTGCTTCAATTATTACATTTCAAAGTTATATAAGCCCTGTGAGCACTGCATTGGCTTAACCTTTTTTAACAGCGGTTTTACAATTAATATACATTTGCAGGCAATAATAATTGGCAGTTGTTAAATTGCTGCGTATTTTTATGAAATACTATTTAATTGCAATAAAATTGTTGAGCCATGCCTGCTTTCTTATATGATGCAAGTATAAGTATGAGTTTTTATAAAACCTGTTTATGACTGAATTTAGCACCTTTACCCTTCCTAATGATTTACGTATAGTTTTTAAGCAGACAGGAGGCGATGCGGCTCATTGCGGCATTATCCTTAATGCAGGCACAAGAGAAGAGCACCTGCACGAACAAGGTCTTGCCCATTTTATTGAACACACCTTGTTTAAAGGAACCAAAAAGCGCAACTTTTATCATATACTCAGCCGCATTGATAGTGTTGGAGGCGAGTTGAATGCGTATACAGCCAAAGAAGAAACTTGTATTCATGCCTCCTTTCAAAAACAATATCTTGAAAGAGCCATTGAACTGATAGCCGATATTACCTTTAATTCAACATTTCCTGTGAAGGAAATGGAAAAGGAAAAAGATATCATTATTGATGAAATTCATTCATATCGAGACACCCCTGCAGAGCAAATTTATGATGATTTTGAGATGCATTTGTTTAAGCAGCATCCACTTGGCAACAATATACTTGGCACCGTAGAAAGTGTAAAAAGCTTCAAACAAAAACACATTACCGATTTCATCAAACGCAATTACCTTATCAGCAATATGGTGTTTGGAGTGGCAGGTAATTACAGCAAAGAGCAAGTAATAAAATTGATTGAAAAGCACTTTGGACATTATACCACCAAGGGGCAAATACCTGCTCGAAAAGCTCCTGCAAAACAAAAGGCATTTCATATCGTGAATAAAATAAATACCAATCAGTCGCACTGCATCATTGGTAGTTTGGCACCATCGGCTTCCTCCAAAAAAAGAACAGGTATGGTATTGCTCAATAACTTATTGGGAGGCCCCGGCATGAATAGTCGTTTAAACCTAAATATTAGAGAGAAATATGGTTTTGCCTATAACCTCGACTCAAACTATGTGGCTTACAGTGATACCGGCTTATTTGCCGTTTACCTGGGAACCGACAAAAAATATCTTCAAAAAACTACGGAGTTGGTTTACAAAGAGCTAAAAAAATTGCGTGAGGCACCTATTGGAGCACTGCAGTTGCATAAGGCCAAACAACAATTGTGCGGAAATATTGCGCTTGCCCAGGAAAACAATAGCAATGTGATGCTTGCCCTGAGTAAAAGTATGCTCATGTTTAACAAAATTGATTCTTTGCATGCTATTTATAATGAAATTGAACGAATTACTGCACAACAGCTGTTTAATTTGGCTAATGAAGTTTTTGAAGAAAAAAAATTAAGTACCTTAACATTTGAGTGATTATGAATTTTTTACCTGAACCAATCGAAGCTTATTGCGAGCAACATACACAACAAGAAAACGAATTGCTCAAAAAAATTAATCGTGAAACTCATCTGGAAGTACTAATGCCTCGTATGCTTTCGGGACATTTGCAGGGACGCTTTTTAGCCATGATTAGCAAAATGATTCAGCCCAAAAACATACTTGAAATTGGCACCTTTACCGGCTATGCTGCCCTCTGCTTAGCCGAAGGACTTTCTACCGAAGGTAAACTAATTACAATCGATATCAATGAAGAGCTTGCCCCACGCGTGCAACAATACTTTTCTGAATCAGATAAAAGCGCACAAATGCAGCTGATTACAGGCAACGCACTCAACGAAATCTCTCAGCTAAATATGATGTTTGACCTTGTATTTATTGATGCCGATAAAAAAAATTATGCTGCCTATTATGAGTTGGTTTTTGACAAGGTAAATCATGGTGGATATATTATTGCCGACAACGTTTTGTGGAGCGGAAAGGTGGTCAACCCAGGTGAGCATAAAGATGCCGACACCTTGAATATGTTGGCTTTTAATCAAATGATTGCCAATGATAGCAGAGTTGAACAAATGCTATTGCCCTTGCGCGATGGGTTGATGATTTGCAGAAAAAAATAATAATTATCTTTTGTCACGCACAGGAGATTTTAAGCGTATTAGTAGTAAGACTGCAATACAATACCTTAAACCCCATCACATGAAAAAAATTTTACTGTTAATTGCATTATTGCTTCCCTTGTGTTTAGCTGCTCAAAATTATCGTTGGGCCGATAGCGCTGCTGTTTGGCATCATACCTATAATTGGGTTGGTTTGCCCGGTTATCAAAAAACTGTTTATACGGGTGATACCCTAATCAATAACAAATGGTGTCAGCGATTTTTTTCTACGGCACAACAGGCATGGCCGCAGCCCACAGGAAACCCTATTGTAGGTCCTGTGCAAGGAATTAATGTTTGTTATTTATATAAGAGCAACGACAGTGTTTTCACACTCAGAAACAATCAGTTTCATTTGGCCTTTAAAACCAATGCAAGCATTGGCGAAATATGGGACCTAGGACCTTTCATGAATTTTTTTGGCACCTATCAGCATGCTTACGTAAAAGTAACCAGTGTGGCTCAGCAAAACTATGCAGGTATTCCGCTTAGAAATATTTCTGTAATGGCTTGCAAAGCCAATGGCGATAGTATTGAGTGGATGAGTACTGATACTGCCCTGATATCCTACTACAACATCATCAATGAAAAATTTGGGCCGTTGGGCGGCTTTACAACAATTAATCAGGTAAGCACCAATAATTTTATTGATGAAACAATGCCGCAATATTTGTTGTGTTATTCAAGTGCCGATTTCCCATTTTTGCAATTCGGCAATAGTGATTGTTTCAATGGTATTTTTACATCGCTTACACATGTGGAAACCCATCAACTAAAAATTTTCCCCAATCCAGCTCGTGAGCAACTCACAGTTTTTGATGCACAAGGCAGCGTTATGCGTATTGCAGATGCAATGGGCAAAATACATTTGCAAAAAAAATTGCAATCTGCCACAGAGCAAATAGATATGAGTGCACTGCCAGCAGGTTTGTATTTTATAAGCATCAATGAGCAACAAACAAAGCTCATCAAGCATTAGCAGATAAAGGCGTTGTTCATATTATTCTCTATCTTTGTGTAGAAAAATATTTCTCTTTGACTACAACCGAAACACAAGCGCTGCTGCTGCAAACGCCCTATGAAAAACGCCTTGCCATCATTGCCGAAACATTTGGGCAGCTGCAAAAAGATGTTGGTATTGAAGATGGTACGTTGGTATTTGAAGGCAACCCCGAAACGGCTTATCAACAATTGTTCGAATTTATGGAACCTTACCTTGCAAATTTATTACAACAAAACGGACAAAGATTTGCGCGCGTTTTATACAAAGTTGATATCAGCGAAGGCGCTCTGAACAAAAAACTGAGAGCTTTCCCTGAAAAAAGTTATGTGCGTATTGTAACCGAAATGATTATTTATAGGGCCTTTCAAAAAGTGATGACCAAAATGATCAGTCGCGAGAACTTGAAATAACATGCTGCTTAAAAGGTTTAAAGATTTTATTGACCACAAAAAACTGTTGGCACCTTCCAACAAATTGTTGTTAGCCGTGAGCGGTGGTATCGACAGCATGGTATTGCTTGATTTATGTTTGCAGGCGGGTTATGATGTTGAAGTGGCACACTGTAATTTTAAATTGCGCGGAACCGAGTCTGATGCCGATGAACAACTTGTTGCGGAGGTTTGTAATGCCCACCGCATCAAGCTGCACAGCATATCATTCGAAACTGCACAATATGCTATTGAAAAGGGGCTTTCTATTCAAATGGCAGCAAGAACATTGCGCTATGATTATTTTAATCAACTTGTTGTTGCGCACGGTTTCAACAAACTACTCACGGCACACCATGCCGATGACAATATTGAAACATTTTTTATTAACCTACTCAGAAGCACCGGTATTGATGGCCTTACGGGAATTTCTTTACAAAATGGAAATATCATAAGACCGCTTTTATTTGCCAACAAGAAAGAGATTGCAGCATACGCTGTTGAACATCATATACGCTATCGCGATGACAGCAGCAATGACAAAGATGATTACTTAAGAAACTATATCAGACATCATGTTACTCCTGCCTTGCAACAAGCGGCAATAAATGCCAATATAAGCATCAGTAATAGTATACAGCACCTTGCTGAAGATGCCGCCTTATTGCATGAATTAGTACACAAAAAAATTAATGAAATTAGTATCTGCGGGGACAATAAAACCATTATCAATAAAGTAAAATTAATTGAATTTAACAATGCTGTGCAGCTGCTATTTATGTATTTAAAAGAATATGGTTTTAATTATGCACAAGCTAATGACATGTTAAAGAATAAGGCAAATCAAAGCGGTAAAATCTTTTACAGCAACTCACACCGCATTTTGTTAAATCGAAATGAAATAATTTTGACTGAGTTTAACAATGCCATTGAGCATGATGAAATTATGATCAATGATACTGATCAAATCATAGAAACCCCTTTGAAAATGCAAATAAACAAGCTTGTTGAACCTAGTAATAACTATAAACAAGCAAGTGCAAATGAAGCCTATTTAGACAGTGATAAAATGGTATGGCCTTTAAAGTTGAGAAGGTGGCAAAGTGGTGATAGCATGCAAACACTTGGAATGAAGCATCGCAGAAAAATAAGTGACATACTCATTGATTTGAAGGTGGATGTATTAGCAAAAGAAAAAGTGTACGTTTTGACTGATGCATGTGGCGAAATATTATGGCTAATTGGTTACCGTATCAGTGAAACCTGTAAAATCACAAATCGCACCAATAACATAATGCACTTGAAAGCTGGGAGTAAACTGCATTAGCAAAACGTAATCATACCAAATTCAAATATGTGTTAGACCATAGATTTAATGAACCCAAATTCCGTATTAGAAAATGCGGAATCGCTGAAACAGCTGTAATTCAATCCATTGAATCAAAGGATTGACAACACTTGCTAAGCGGGATTGCCCTCATAAAATCACTAGTGCGTTACATTCATAACTTCTATTGATTAATTCCATCTAACTACGTTTTAACTACCTGCGTAATAATGGTTTAGAAATAAATTTTAAAATCTTATACCGATTACACTTTCAATTTAGTCCAATTGCGGCTTAACCTTATTGGACTAATTTCAAGTAGTATCGGCATTAACCATTGCATATTTATTTTTTAATTGGACTAAAAAATAAATGCAATTGGTATAATCGAACGCCTTCCATTATATTTTTCTTAACGCCATTTTCACAAGGCCAACATCAATTTTTTTTAAACACCACTTTACAATGAAACATGTTAGCTATTTATTTCTAATGCAAACACATTATTGGAATTCGGGATAAATAAAGGTATTACATCAGTAATAACATATTTGGGTCAATACTTATTGCACATCGGTATAAGCATTGGCAGTAATAATTTTAATAAATAGTTGGGTGCTACTTAATAAATACAAATGGTATTATGTAACATCGGTATTAATCAGGAATGATGATTAATACAATTTTTTTATAAGTGCCATGTAAAAACCATCATAACCTTGTGATGGCATTACTCTTAACTCTTTTAATAAAGCATATTTATTGGGTTGTTTCGCAATAAATGCCGCAACTTGTTGTTCATTTTCTGAAGGCAAAATGCTGCAGGTAGCGTACACCATCATGCCCTCGGGCTTGAGCATTTCAGCATATTCCTTTAAGATGTTTGCTTGCGTTATTTGTATTTCTTCGATAAAGGCAGCACTCAGCTTCCATTTAGCATCGGGATTCCGCTTCAACACACCCAACCCCGAGCAAGGTACATCAAGTAATAAACGGTCGGCTTTGCCTTTATTTTTGATAATTTCCTCAGGGGTAATCACACTTGTTTGAATAATTTCAACTCCTGCATTTTTGGCGCGTCTTTCCAACTCACGCAACTTTTTGGGCTCAACATCCATAGCAAGTATTTTTCCCGCGTTTTTCATTAAAGAGGCAATATGCAGCGCTTTGCCACCGGCTCCAGCACAGGCATCAATCACCATCATACCGGGCTTTACTTGCAAAAAGGGAGCAACCAATTGTGAGGAGGCATCTTGTATCTCAAATAATCCATTTTGATATGCTGCCAACGATTGCAAACGCTGCCTTTTAAGTAACTTAATGGGTGGCGACTCACTATCGGCAAATAAATTAACATCAATGATAGACACCTCAACGTGGAAGTTTCGCAGTTCTTTTATCAGTTGAGCCGCACTAACCCTCATCGTATTGGCACGTAAGTATACCTCCGCTTCTTCATTTAAACTGCTCATCTCTTTTTCCCATAAAGACTCTCCAAATTGATTTATACCAATATCATCTAACCAATCGGGAACCGACAACCTTAGTTTTCTTACTTTAAGTGCATGCTCATATGCCGTGCGAATTTCACTTTCGTCAATCCCCTCAAACTCTTTCCACAAGGGCAGTGTATTTCCTTTTACAATTGTGGCAACTGCAAACAACGCATAATACTTATTTTTAGTTAACTGCAAATCGGTTAAACAAGCGCTGTAAAGCCTATACCAGCGTACAATATCGTAAATGTTGGCTGCAATAAATTTGCGGTCTCTTGCCCCCCAACGCGCATCCTTTTTTAAGGTGTGTTCAACAACTTGATCGGCATAGCCACCGCCCGAAAAAATTTCTTCAAGAGCCAACACCACTGCGGCTACCAAATTGGGATATAGTTTCATTTTATTTAAGTTACAGCAATTGTAATTAAAAATTTGGAGTTAATCATTTATTTTTTATGTTTGCTTTATGTAACCTTAATGTTTTCATAACAGTCGTTTTATCCCATGAAACAAAAAAAACTACTCCGTAAATCGCTTATATTATTAGTGTTTGTATTTTTAATAAGTTGCTATTCCAACATAGTTTATGCAGGCAATTGGAAAGGTGAACCTTTAACCATCAAAGGGTTTATTGAAAACAAAGGGCAGTTTGAACCTATACTCATCAATGGAAAAAAATCTGAAGTTTTATACGCCTACGATGGGCCAAGTGAAGATTATTTTTTTACCGCTGCCGGTGTGGTACTCAGCTTTACCGAAAAACAAAACCACAAGAAAAATGATACAGAAAAAATAGAAAGGCAAAGGCGTAAACAAAACGGATTTAAGAGTAATGAAGAATGGGAAAAATATGAAAATGAAGAAAGAAAAGTGATTCGTAAAAACGACCGACTCGAATGTGTTTTTTCAGGTGCCCTTTCCACAACGGATGTAGTGCCTGAATTCAAAAACACCTACTATCATAGTTATGCCCTCAACAAAGAAAATAATCAATTAGAGAACATCAATTACATTGCATCCTTCCGAAAAATAACCTACAAAAATATTTATCCTAACACCGATTTGGTATATGAGTTTCATCACAACGGTGGACTGAAGTATAGTTTTGTGTTACATCCGGGAGCCTCTTTGAGCGATATTCAAATGCAATACTCCAAAGATATTTTTCTTCAGCCCGATGGCAACATAAACACCCCTACAGCGTTTGGAAATATCATCGACCACAAACCCATCACTTTTTATGCCGATAAACAAACTCAAATTATTGAATCATCATACCTCACAAGCAAGCGCAGCATCAGCTTTAAGCTAGGAAGCTATGATACTTCAAAAACCATTATTATTGATCCGTGGGTACAAACACCTGCATTTAACTCAAACTGGGATTGTGTGTGGGAGTGCGAAAGAGATGCCTTGGGCAATGTTTATATTATTGGCGGTGTTGACCCTTTACAGCTACTGAAATACAATGCTGCCGGTGCTTTACAGTGGACCTACAATACCCCTTATGATACAAGTGCTTGGATGGGAACCTTTGCTACCGACCTCAACGGAAATTCATACATCACCAACGGAAGTGCAGCTGCTATTCAAAAGGTAAATACTGCAGGCACTGTAGTTTGGAACAATCCTAACCCGGGCGGTTTATTCTCCTCTACAGAATTATGGACAATTGCCTTCAACTGCGATCAAACCAAGCTAATTGTTGGCGGTACCGGTGGTTTCTTACCTCCTGTTCCTTATATTTACGATATTGATATGAACAGTGGAAACGTTACGGCCAGTGTGCAAACCAACCTTAGTGGCGGACTATTTGATATTGAAGAGGTAAGGTCAATTACGGCATGCAGCAATGCAAAATATTATTTTTTAACCCACGATTCTATTGGTTTTATTCATCAAAGTTTAAGCAGTTGTTTAAATGGGAGCTTTCCGTTTCATACGAGTAGCGGATATGGCTTGGGTTACAAATGTGAAAACTGGCGTTACGACAATAGTGGTATTGCTGCTATCAGATATTACAACGGCTTTATTTATACCCATCGAGGGAATCAGGTAGATAAACGCGATTTTAATACTGCTGCCATTATTGCTACGGCCACCATACCCGGAGGGGCCTTTAACAATGTTTTTTTAGGTGGTAATCAATATGGTAATTCCGGTATAGATATAGACAACTGCGGAAATGTTTTTGTAGGGTCAAGTAACGGAGTATATAAATTTGATCAAAACCTTGCCCCGCTTGGAAATTTTCCAACCACTTTTAAAGTATACGATGTGGTAGTTTCCATCAATGGAGATGTAATTGCATGCGGGTCTACAGGTGATGCCAATTCCAACACCAGAACAGGTGCGGTGCAATCTTTCGCTGCCTCTGCCTGTGTACCTCAAGCTACCATCTGTTGCGATGCCACCATTTGCAATGTGCCATCTCTATGTACAAGCGATGCTCCATTTCAATTGCAACCTACAACAACAGGCGGTACTTGGAGCGGCCCGGGTGTGAATACTTCAGGTGTTTTTGACCCATCAATTGTAGGTGTTGGAACATTTACCATAAGCTATGCGCTTGCTTGCGGAACAGAGTCTATCAACATTACTGTAAATAATTGTACTGCTTTATCTGTATGTGAAGAAACAAACGGAACCTACACAGTTAGCGGAGGTACAGGGCCTTATACATGGTCTTATTTTCAGCCAGCCGGTTCCACTCCTATTACCAACCAGGCGGAATGCACCGCTTGTGGATATACCTGGTTTTTTGGTCAGTGTCTCAACGGATTCTTACCTGCCACCACTTGTAATACACCTGATCAGTGGATAGTATATAGCAACAGCAACAATGCACCGGCTCCTACTACTTTTCCTGCTCAAGTAGAAGATAATGCAGGTACTATTTTTACAATCAATGCCGCAGGTACGGTGCCTCCTTGTGCCATCTGCCCTACGTTAAGCACCAATACCAACAATGTAACCAACGCGGTTTGCAACGGAGGAACCGGTAACGCAACATTAAGCACCACGGGCGGTGCAGGACCTTACACTTATAATTGGCAGCCTGGAAATTTAAATGGCGCTACACAAAACAACTTAAGTGTGGGGACCTATACGGTATCAATCACAGATGTTAACGGATGCACAGGTACTGCCGCTGTTACTATAACAGCGCCCACAGCACTTTCAACAAGTAGTTTTGGAGCAATCGCCTCTACATGCGGTGCAGCCAATGGAGTTGCTTATGCCAATGCCACTGGTGGTACCTCACCTTACACCTACACGTGGAGCAATGCAACCGGAAATTTACAAATTACCAATAATAGCCTTGTTTCCGATACCCTTTCGAATGTTTCCAGTGGTACTTATTTTATGCTCATTCAAGATGCAAATAATTGCACTTTTACAGATACCATCAGCATTACAACTACCCCTGCTCCTACTGCAGCGCTCAATGGTGGTAGCAGCGCCACTTGCGGAGCAAATAATGGAAGTATTGTGGTAGCTGCATCAGGCGGAACAGGGACATACACTTTTGAGTGGCAGAGCAATTCAGGAGTATTACAAACAAACACTAATATCGTTTCGGTCGATTCGCTTTCTGGTTTAGCTGCCGGCAACTACACAATAATCATAACCGATCAAAGCGGATGCACCGATACGCTTATTGCACCTGTTAACAACGCTAATGCTGCTGTGCTAAACCTTGTGTCTCAATCTAATATTTTATGTTTTGGCGATAACAACGGAAATGCCATAGTAAGCGCCAATGGAGGCACAGGGCCATACACGTTTGAATGGTCGGCAAACAGTACTGTGGTTCAAACCGGCTTAGGAGTATCAACGAGCGATACACTCAACAATGCCTTACCCGGACAATATCAACTAGCCGTTACCGATAATGTTGGTTGTATTTCCAACATCACAATTACCATTACAGGGCCAACCGCTCCCTTAAGCATTGATGCGCTCAACACCACAAATGCTGCTTGCGGAAGCAATAACGGTACTGCCTCTATTGTTGTTAGCGGTGGAACTGCAGGAACGGGTTATCAATACAATTGGCAACCTTCAGGAGGCAACGCTGCCACTGCAAATAACCTTTCTGTAGGAGCTTATACGGTTATAATTACCGATGCTAATGCTTGTACGGCTGACACCACATTCAACATCAATAATCCCAACGGACCAATTGTAAATATTGTATCTTCGGTTAATCCTTCTTGTTTTGGACTTGCAAA
>JBILUU010000051.1:0-11392 GCA_044370815.1 Bacteroidia bacterium | reverse complement strand
ACCACGTTTCCCCGGTTACGAGGTTTATGCAAACGACCCTGCTACAGTAAAATCACCCGCTGCATATATCACTTGGCTGATGATTCCTGTGGAGTAATCTATTTGTTTCACGCAAATATTTCAATCCAAATTGGGGATTAAAAATTAGGAATAGGTAAAATTGTTATCTAAAAAAGTGCTTGTATATCTAACAATTTAATGTAATCAAAAGCTATCTGATTGTTTTCAATAATTACCTTAAGTATTGTGGTTTGCGGCAAATCATACGAAAGATTATCTGCTGAATGGTTTTGAAGGCAATGCAGTAATTGTAATCTATCAAAGGGGAGTGATACACAGTACCAAAAAGTATGCTCTATGAATTGTTCGGTAACAAATATACCGTAAGCATTTCCTTGATAATTAAAAGCTATGACATGCATAGGAATTTCATAAACTTGCGGCTCAAAGCCAAGTGTGCATGTGATACCATGCACACCCTGACAGCTGTTTGAATGATTCACATAGAGCAGCAATTGATCATCAAGTTTAAAATCACGCTTTATATAAGGGAAGTCACTCCGCAGCGCATGAGTTGTCAAAAAGAGCTCCATCAATTAATTATTTCTATAACCTATCGATAATCTGTTAACCTCAAAACTTTCTTCATCACATAGGGCTTTGATTTCATTTAATTGCAGGTTCTTCCCAAATAGTAGCGCTTCCAAAAATACCTTCCTCGAAACATTCTCTATCTGCCCTCCTGAAAAATTATATAACTCGGCAAGTATGCTTGCTTCCTCATCGCTGAGCATTTCCATCTTACTCTTCCAAATTGCTTTTTTAGCAGTCAATGAAGGACGCTCATATTTAATTTTATAAAGAAATCTTCTATCGAATGCACCATCTAAATTGCCGGTTAAATTTGTAGTTGCCACTAAAATTCCATTGAAATCTTCCAACTCCTGCAACAAAATATTTTGCATACTATTGTTCATTTGATCAACGCTGGAATTAATTGAAATCCTACGGCTAATAAGGGCATCAGCTTCATTAAACAGTAAAATAGGTGTTTGTGTGTAGTGCTTCAAGCAATTACGATAGGTATCAAAAACTGCTTTCATTCTTTTCTCTGTTTCCCCCACAAATTTATCTCTGATTTCACTGATATCTACAAGTAAAATATTTCTTTCGCTCTGCCGTGCCAACTGATAAATGGTTTCTGTTTTTCCTGTTCCAGGGTAGCCATGCAGCAATATCGTAAGGCCGCTTCTCATTTTATTGACCGTAAGGCGCTCTACAATTTCCGAATATCTATTGGTTGCAAGCATCTCTTTAAGCGTACTAACAGCCGCTTCCTCTTTTGGATTATAAAACAATTCCTTTTCCTGAATAGCATCGTACTTAATTAATTTACAAATACCTGTTGCTATGTGCTCCTCTCTGCTCACAATATAAGCATCCTCCCCAAACACACGTTTAACGGCTTCATTTGTCATTTTAAAATCCTTATCGGTTTTAAAATCGTGATCTACAAATTCAAATATTTTTTCCTTAAACAAAATGCTCTCACCCGATATGAAGGCCTTTTTTGATGACGACCTTTCATAATGCCCCGGCACCATCACGCTAATCATTTTATCAACATCAATTTGCTTGGCTCCTGCGAGTGTTTTGGCAACTGCATAATAAAAAAACAACTTCTCATTTTTATTGAGCTCCAACTCATGCGCAAGCTTAATGGGATTTACTGTAGGATATTCCTCCTCATATTCACTCAAGGTGAGTCTCATTTCATCTAATTCCATTTCATCATCAATATACTCATCCAAGCACTTCAGAATCAAATCTGTTACATAGAAAACGTCCGGCTCTATTTTGGTTATTACCGGAGGTTGATCGAGATACAACTGCTCCAATACTTTCGGCTGAACCGTGTATAATCGCTCTACTCCGCGTTTGTGATGAAACATAACATTTACAGAACGGAGCTTGATAAACCATCCCTTTTTGAACAATTGATAAATGATTTGTTTGATTTCATAAAAATCGAAAGGACTAAAATTAGTATGTCTTTTGATTTCTGTTACGGTAAAACTCTCGGTTGTTACCGATAGGTAGAAGGCAAGTGAAAATAAGGCGGTTTCTTTTTCATTTAACTGAAATATTTCGCTTAATTCCTGCAACTGTGGTTGAATGCGCTCAAGCTCTTTGTTAAAGCTTTTGTGATCTTTTGTAGTTCCCTTTAATTCGAGGGCAACTTGTTCAATTTTTTGGAGCATGGTGGTGTTTTCTTCTGGTATCATAGTTATTGTATTTGTTAGCGGAATGGAAAAAAAATTAAATGCAGTATCATCATCTTCTTCGTATTCAACAATGTCGATGAATTGTGTGCCCGGGGGCAGCGGTGGGAAGCACAAGCTGAAAAACATGATTTCACCGCTTGACCTCAAAATATCTTTTTCAGGAGCAACAGCAATATCTTCTGCCTTAATCATCTTTAATCTTAAGTCACTTCCCTCAGGCCTGATAAATGTTTCCGAATTAATCCTAACCCAACCGGATGAATGGTATTGGTTAGTGTAGCGGAATTCTATTTTTACCTCTTCAGCATCTGCTAAAATTCTAATAATGGAACAAGCGGTATTGATGCAGTTCATGTGGTTACTTTAAAATGTATAATCTAATTTTAATGAATTGAAAATGTGGTAAAAGCGATTAATTGCAATCCTTATTACAACTTCAGACAAAACTCCAATGCGCGTGTATTCATTTTCATAGCAGAGCCATGTACACTGCCAAAAGAACGACTCTTTGCACTCATTTCATGAGTAGTATACCACGTAACGCCATTAAATAGTCCGAAGGCTGTTTGCCCAAGTTCGGCAGTTTCCCTGTTAATAGCAGCAAGCATTTTCACTGCTGATTTACTGTTCAGCACCTCTTTTCTCATGTCATGCGTTTGTATTATCTGCTCTCTGCGAAGCAATTGAATAACAAGTTGCTCAATAATTTCACGATTGATTTGCTTGGTAGCCAACGACTCAATTTTTTTGTGAATGCTTTCTCTACCTACTTTGAAGCAATCAAAAACACCTTTTAATAAACTATCCATATGAATATTATTACCATAGTGCCTTACCTTTAAAAATGGATTGATTAATGAGAACTGATTTTCGCACCTAATCAACTGCTGCGTATAACCAATAAATAATTTCTTACTGCGATCGTGAGAATTTCCAACAACCAAGTATTCATCACAGGCATACCCTAAAATTTCCGATTGACGAGAAATATTTTTTAGAAAACCCATGACTATTTTACCATTCTTAAATTCAGCATATCCGGCATTTTCAAATGGTCCTTTTTCAGCAGCAAGGTTGCATAATTCTGTTAACTGCGCATTTGTAAAAGGAGCATAGTTAGCACCTACAGTGCTTAATATGGCGTTGTTGTCATCACGAACAATCATACGTGGTGCATTAGTAAATTTGTGTTGATCGGGCAACGCTTCAATGCGTACATCCCAAGTCAGTTCTTCTGATGATTTTTTTGCTGTTATCATGTAATTTAGTTTTGGTTAATGAATAATTTTTTGTACCTTGCAGAAGGTGAATGCAAAGGAAGGTTAGTAAAACGCAACTAAAATGCGTTTAACATTTTAAGCAGTGTAAAAAAATGCAACTATCTGTTTTTCAAATAAATAATTTTCGGCTATTTTTAAACTGTTAAAATAAAAATAGGTTCTGGGAATAGTTTTTTAAGACCGCACTGCATAAAAACCATTCGATTTATGGTTATCGCGTAACTAAAAATCACAAAAACTATCTATCAAATTGTCATTAGATAAATTCATCCCAATAATTTATAAATCTCACATTGGCAAATGCCAATTGGAAAGAAGTTTGTTACAAATGCAGTTATACTAATGTGATTTGCTGATTGCACCGAAAATTTACAAATCTTACAGTGATAAATACTGATAAAAAATTTACATCGGTAAAACAAATCTGGCTCCTTACTTATTTCAACCCAAATTCCGCATTAGAAAATGCGGAATCGCTAAAACAGCTGTAATTCAATCCATTGGTTCAATGGATTGAAAACACCTGCTAAGCGGGATTACCCTCATAAAATCACTAGTGCGTTACATGCGTAACTTCTACTGATTAATTCCATCTAACTACATTTTAACTACCTGCATAATAATGGTTTAGAAATAAATTTTAAAATCTTACTTTCAAAAAAAATTCGCATTCTTTTGTCTTGAAACAAAAGAATCAAAAATTCAAGGCTGCGTGAAAATTGTCTAAAAAATATAATGAAAGGCTAAAAGAAAAAAACTCGCTAGCGCTCAAACAGTTTTTCTTTTCATTCTAAAAAAAATCTGTTTTAATACTTTAAATTCAACTTCTAAATAATCGAACGCCTTTCATTATATTTTTCTTAACGCCATTTTCACAAGGCCAACATTAATTTTTTTTAAACACCACTTTACAATGAAACATGTTAGCTATTTATTTCTAATGCAAACGCATTATTGGAATTCGGGTTAAAAAAGTATTGTTTTCTGCCCAACACTCGCTAGTGTCGCACGAGTGGGTTTAACTTCAGGCCTTCGGCCCTGAAGTATCCACAAATGATGAATGATTACTTCTTGGTATGTGTGATTACAAAAGTTCCTTGCCCATTGTACTCATCAATATCATATCCTAACTTCTTCAGCGGTTCAAGCACCACATCGCGATTCCCAACTACTACAATCACCATTTTATCATCTGTAAGATACTTGGCAGCTGTAGCGTTGATAGATGTTTTTGTGGCCGACTTCAAAATATTCTTTTGTTTTTCCAAGTAATCCTTTTCAAGGTTAAACTCTACAATTCTTTTTAAGAAACCTGCTTTTTGTCCGTTCGTTTCATATTTCAACGCTTCTGATAAGCTAATCGAATTTTTAGTGTAGCTCAATTCCTCATCAGTAATCCCTTTGGTTTTATATTTCTTAATCTCATTAAATATTTCAACCAAACTGCTATCGGTAGTGTTGGCTTTAACACCTGTTGAAACAGTAAATGGTCCCTTATATTTTGATCCGTTAAATGATGAGCGCGCACCATAAGTAAAACCTTTATCTTCTCTTAAGTTTAAATTGATGCGACTGTTGAATGTTCCGCCTAAAATAAAGTTCATCAATTGACAGTTGTAAAAATCGCCATAGGCATCAAATGGCAGGGCCACATAACCCACTCTTATTTCGCTTTGTGGCGCTTTTTCTTTGTGATAAAAATAAATTTTTGTTTTGGTGATGGCAGGAATTTCGGGCTCTTTTGGGAATGATAAATTTTTACTTTTCCACTCATTTAAAAAGTTGAGTTTCTTTAGTACTTCATCTTGTTTAATTTGACCAACCACCACTAGGGTGCTGTTATTGGGGGAGAAGTTGCGCTGAAAATAATTTCTTATATCCTCTACCGTAATGCGGTCAACACTCTCGCTTGTTCCCATGATGGGTGTAGAAAAAATATGTTTATTGCCATAAAGTAAACTGTTGTAGGCATTATTAGCAATGGTTGAGGCCTGCATACCTTGATTAGAAATAGTTTGCAGGGCTTGGTTTTTAACCTTCGAAAATTCATCCATTTCCATTAATGGATTAAAGAACATGTCTTTGAAAATAGCCAGCGTAGAATCCAAATTTTTAACTAGGGAGCTGATATTAAAAACTATTTCATTGGCCCCGGCATTGACATCAATTCTACTACCCATATTGCTGAGTGCCTGACTCAAAATATCACCGGCATGATTTACTGTTGACTCTTTAAACATTTCGGCTGTAAGATATGCTAACCCTGCCTTTTGTATGGAGTCGAAAATATGGCCTGCACCAATGGCAAGCTGTATATTTACCATTGGTAATTCCTCTGAATAGTTGCCAATTAATTTGAGTTCGTTGCCCAATGTTTTTGTCCAATACTCAGGAACTTTTAACGCAGACAAAATGCCTGGTTGCGGTTGTTTAGAGCGATCAAAATTATCTTTTGCTTTTACATATTTCAAATCTGTTTTATCGGCCTTGTATGCTTTTTCATAAACCATTGTGCTATCCATAGCAAAGTTATCAGGAGCAGCTGTAGAACCCGTTACACTATTTTTTGGAATCACACTCAATATCACAGCCGGCTGATTATAAATGTATTTTTCAAATACGCGCATGACATCGGCAGCTTTAAGTTTTTGCAACTCTTTGTAATACTCCGATAGCATATTAGGGTTGCCCGCAAACACTTGTGCACTGGCTAGCGATGAAGCTTTGCCGCTTACACTCGAAAGGGAGTTGAGTATGCTTGCCTCAGTTTTATTTTTGAAACTTTTTAAATCATCATCGGTAATGCCGTTCACTTTAAATTCTTGCAATACATCGTTAAACAACATTTCCATTTCGGAAAGTGGCACACCCGGCAATGCCAATCCGGTGAAGTTAAATTTACCTGCAAGTTCCTGTGTTGGATGCGAACAATTTGCATTAAGTGCTTTTTGGTTGTAGATAAACTTTTTGTATACAGGACTATTTTTGTTTCCACTTAAAATTTCGGCTAGGGCATCGAGCGCAATTTCATCTTTATCATTTTGCGGCACAGTAGGGTAATTGATTGAAATCATGTGCTGCCTTACATTATCCTCGTAACTGATGTATCTTGTTTTGTCAAGTGTTACAGGAGTTTTATCTACCTGAGGAATATCGGGGCAGCGCGGGATACTGCCAAAATATTTTTCAGCAAGCTTCAATACATCCTCTGTTTTTACATCTCCGGCAACAGTGAGTGTGGCATTATTTGGACCATACCAACGAAGGAAAAATTGTTTTAAATCATCGAGGGTTGCGTTGTCTAAATCTCTCAAATAACCTATTGTAGGCCAGTTATAAGGATGACCGTAAGGATATAATGCCCTGCCAATTTTTTCGTTTACCAAGCCATAGGGACGGTTATCATAGTTTTGTCCTCTTTCGTTTTTAACAGTGCTTCTTTGTATTTCAAATTTCTTTTGTGTAACCGCATCAAGTAAAAATCCCATTCGGTCTGATTCGAGCCACAAAGCCACCTCAAGTTGATTGGCGGGCATTGTTTCAAAATAGTTGGTACGATCGGTATTGGTTGTACCATTGAGCGTGCCACCGGCTGCCGAAACTATTTTAAAATGTTGCTCATCACCAACGTGGTCGCTACCCTGAAACATCATGTGCTCATAAAAATGCGCAAAACCGCTACGGCCTATTTCTTCGCGATTGCTTCCAACATGATAGGTCACATCTACATGTACTACCGGGTCGCTATGATCTTCGTGCACAATAACGGTAAGTCCGTTTTCGAGCATATACTTTTCATACGGAATAAAAAACGGATTATCTTTTTTAGTTGCTTTTTCAATTAGTTTGGTTTGTGCAAACGTGGTTGTATGCAATATAAAAAAAAGGGCTGTGCTTAAAATTTGGTATTTCATAAAATCAATTAATAAGGCACAAAATTAGCATTCTAAATAAGTAAAAAAAATAGTGTTGTTTTAATTAATTAGCTAATTAGCTGATTCGCTAATGCCCCCGCCCAGCATTCTAATGTGCCAATGTGCCAATGTACCAATGAGGCAATGATGCAATTGTGTGAATGCTATCCACGTGTTGTTTTTTAAGAACGTCATCACGAGACAGCCGAAGCGCTTTTACGGTGGACTAATCATATGATGCTGTTGAAGTGATCTGCTTACTTTGAGCGTTATCTCTATTAGAACATTTGCAATAGGGACAGCAGCAAGCTACCGTGTAGCGCGAATGGCCCGGCCTGAGCAGCGCGAAGGATTGCCCCCCTTTTTTAATGTGCCAATTGAACAATGTGCCAATTTAATTAGCTGACGAAACAATTTGAAAATTTGAAAATGAGCTAATTTGAAAATGGATGTATTTTACTTTGCGAACGCAAGCTCGTCTCTAATTGTGAATTGAAAATGGTGAATTCCCCCACCCCATCGTTTTTACTACAATAATCTTTTCACTGAACTGTTTTCATCGAAATTGGATGGAGTGCCGCTGATTACATTTAATCCTGGTGTTTTGCCGGGCTCTATACTCCCAATTTTTTCTTCAAAACCTAATGCTTTTGCTCCGTTCAAAGTAGCCCAGCGTAAAAGGGTTTCAAAATCAATCTTAAACGCTTTGTAAATGGTTTGCATTTCGCTAATTATACTTAAGCTATGATTAGATGCTAAACTATCGGTGCCTAGGCATACGTGCTCTTTAAATGCCATCATCATTGACATATCAGGCATGTTGTTTTCAATATACAAATTGGCATTGGGGCACAAACAAAAGTACGAGTGCGGCAATATGTTTAAAACACTTTGTAACTCCTCTCTTGAAGTGTAGGTATTGTGTACCCAAAGCATTTTTGTTTGCCTATTGATGAGTGCAGCAATACTAAGCATAGAGCCCGCAGCATTGGTTTTCCAATGTTCTGTACTAATACCAAAATCATGGAGCATTTCTATAAAAGCACCGCTGCCACTTAAGTACATACTGAGTTCTTCCTTGCTTTCTTGATTGTGAATTGATAAGGGCATGCCCTTGTTTGATGCATGCTCGGCAATCATTTGCACAAGCGCTTGAGAGGTACTGTAGGGTGCATGCGGAGTAATACTAGAGTTAAAGTACTGTTTTTCGACATGCACCTTTTTAAATGCTGCCAACAGTTGCTCGCCATGTTTCAAGCTCTCTGAGGCCTTATCGGGATTAAAAGCAAACAGCTCAATAAAGTTATGATAATGCAACATTCCTTTTTGCTTAGCGCGCACCGAGTGTGTGCCATTGCAAATATCGCCAACGGCCACAATACCTGCTTCATACATCGCTTGTTGATGCTCAATTGCTGCCTCTTCTATAAGGGCTGAATCATTATTTCTGATCTGTTGTAAATGTTTGATAAAACCAACTAGTCCGGTATGTTCGGGCATCTTATTCAAAAGGTGCGACAGCTCTAAGTGACAATGTGTATTTACAAATCCTGGTGTAATCATCCCTTTGAAAACGGCTATTTCACTGGTCTCAATGGCTTGGCTTGCACTTTCATCAAGCACACTGATGATCTGCCCTTGCTCATTTGTATACACCACTGCATTGCGCATAGGCGCTGATGAAACAGGGTAAACATAGTCGGCTTTGAAGTAGGGCATTGCTTGATTTTTGTGGTAAAAATAGTTTTAAATTTTGGGTTGAGAGGGATTAAAATGTGATAATTAACACCCATGAAATTCGGTTTTTTATCCGTTTGAAAAATAAATCGGATACTTTTTTTAAAGCTATCGAAGAAAAATAAAAATTACTTCAATGAACGCATAATAACTTGTATTACAGTTATATAAATACATCATGTTGTCCTCCTTTTTCCGTTTGCAAACGCTTACAATCGGTTTTATTCGTATAGAAATGTTTGCGTACCGATTAAATTTTTGAAGTCGCCACACCTTTGCACCGTCAAATCGAAACAACGATCACTGACCACAACAAACAGAAAATTTAAACTAATCATAACTAACAAAAACAACACACATGAACAATTTAAGAAACTCAGTAAGACTGATTGGCAACTTAGGAATGAATCCTGAAGTAAAGGAATTAAGCAACAACAAAAAGATTGCAAAATTCAGCATTGCCACCCGCGAGATGTACAAAAACGAGGATGGCGAAAAAGTAACCGACACGCAATGGCACAACATTGTGGCATGGGGTAGTCAGGCAGGTATAGCCGAAAAGTATTTAAAGAAAGGTAATGAAGTGGCAATTGAGGGAAAACTTACAAGTCGCAACTATACCGATAAGGATGGCATCAAGCGTTACATCACCGAGATTGTGGTAAGCGAAATCTTGATGATTGGCAGCAAAAAAGACTAATCAAAAAACAATCATCGAAACATAAAAATCAATTCATTCTTAAAACTAACAATTAAAAAAACACGTCACATGAACAATTTAAGAAACTCAGTAAGACTCATCGGAAACCTAGGTATGAACCCCGAAGTAAAAGAAGTAGGCAACAATAAGAAGCTGGTAAAATTCAGTTTGGCCACCTCGGCTATTTATAAAAATAAAGCTGGAGAAAAGATCAGCGATACGCAATGGCATAATGTAATAGCATGGGGCAATCAAGCAAAGATAGCTGAAAAGTACCTTAAGAAAGGACACGAGGTATCTATCGAAGGCAAACTAAACATCCGCAGCTACGAAGACAAAGAAGGTATCAAAAGATACATTACCGAAATTGTAGTGAATGAAATCTTGATGATTGGTAGCAAAAAAGACTAATCAAAAAACAATTATCACTCACACAAAAATCAAATAATTCTTAAAACTAACCATTTAAAAAACACGTCACATGAACAATTTAAGAAACTCCGTAAGACTGATTGGCAACTTAGGTATGGATCCTGAAGTAAAGGAAGTTGGCAACAACAAAAAGATTGCAAAATTTAGTTTAGCTACTCGTGAAGTATATAAAAACGAGGATGGCGAAAAGGTAACAGAAACACAATGGCACAATTTAGTGGCCTGGGGTAATCAAGCCACGCTTGCCGAAAAGTATTTGAAGAAAGGTAATGAAATAGCCATCGAAGGTAAACTTACCGGTCGCAGCTACAACGATAAGGAAGGAGTTAAACGTTATATCACTGAAATCGTTGTTAATGAAATCTTGATGATAGGCAGCAAAAAAGACTAATCAAAAAACAATTATCAAAACACAAAAATCAATTCATTCTTAAAAATAACAATTAAAAAAACACGTCACATGAACAATTTAAGAAACTCCGTAAGACTCATCGGCAACCTTGGTATGAACCCTGAAATAAAGGAAGCCGGCAACAAGAAAAAGTTGGCAAAGTTTAGTTTGGCCACCTCCGAAACTTATAAGAATAATGATGGTGAACAAATCAAAGATACCACTTGGCACAATGTGGTTGCTTGGGGAAATCAGGCACGTATAGCCGAAATGTATTTGAAAAAAGGCAGTGAGGTTGCCATAGAAGGTAAGATCACCAACCGCAACTACACCGATAAAAATGGGGTGAAGCGCTTCATTACCGAAATTATGGTGAACGAAATTTTAATGGTGAGCAACGCAAAAAATTGATTCAATCAATAAAATAAGTGGTCTTATTCATCTGCGAAAAGCCTTGTAACATTTGTTGCAAGGCTTTTTTATTTCTGCCCCAAAATTCCAATAATGATTATTTGCAATAAGTAATAATACCGATTACTCTTTCAATTTAGTCCAATTGCGGCTTAACCTTATTGGACTAATTTCAAGTAGTATCGGCATTAACCATTGCATATTTATTTTTTTATTAAACTAAAAAATAAATGCAATAGGTA
>JBILUU010000380.1:0-3076 GCA_044370815.1 Bacteroidia bacterium | reverse complement strand
GCAGCAGGACATATTGCTTTGAATTGTGCGATGTGTTTTTCTCCGAAAGGAAAAGGTTCGGACGAGAGCAAAATTAAATCAGGATTGGCATCTGATAATTCATTTACCTTTATTTCCGGATAGCGATACGATTGTTTTTGTTCATGGAAATATTGCGTATGCTCAAACACATTTTCGAAACAACATCTGGCCAACAAGTTGTTGATAAAATTTTCGCAGCCCGCCACCATCATAGGTTTATTCCAAATGAAGTAAGCCACACGCCTCTTTTGCTTTCCTTCCATCAATTTTTCTAACGCTTCAAATTGTATCCTAATTTTTTCGGAAAGATACATAGACGCTTCAATCCTGTTGGTAATTACTCCCACCTCTTTGATCATTAACAAGGCATCATTTAAATCAATAATATCACTGATCCAAACCGGGTAATTTTTTTCAAGCTTTAAAATATCTTCTTGGGAGTTTTCTTCTTTGTTTGCAATAATTAAGTCGGGTTGTAATTTTTCAATCGTTTCGAAGTTTACATTTTTAGTACCGCCCACACGAGTTTTGTTTATAAGCCAATCGTTAGGGTGCACGCAAAACTTGGTAATGCCAACTACTTCGTTAGTCAATCCGAGATCTTTCAATAGCTCGGTTTGGGAGGGAACAAGAGAAATAATTCTTTTAGGAGCGGTAGGTATTGCTACCGCTCTTTTCATTTGATCAATAAAGATGGGCATTTATCATTACTCTAAATCAAGTGTCATTTGAGTATCCATATTGTCTAAATTTTTACGGATATTTTTCAATTGCTCAAGCCGGTCATAATCAATTTCAACATTGGCATCAACCGGCAATTCTGCTATGCTTGGCTCTATTACAGGTTTTATTTCTTCGGGATCAGGAGGGCTTATGTTGTTGATTTCCTTTACAGGATTGGTGGTTAAGCGGTTGCCCTTTGCCTTTAATCCTTTCACGCCAATAAATTCCTTCAAGTCTAGCTGTTGATCGGGGATTTCATTGTTTTTCTTTTTCTGAAACTTGATTTCAATTTGAGGCTGTAGGCAAGTGGTGGCCATCTCTAATCTTGATCCTTCAAACTCACTGATGAACAAAGTTTTTTTATCAGTAACTTCAACTAAAAATCGCTTTACATAATATTCTTTTTTTTCAGCATCGAAGTACACTGCAGCAACTGGTTTTTCAGGGGTGAATTTTTCAATTAGTATCATGTCCTCATCGAAGTGGTTGCTCAAGTCGAAATTGATGAGGCGATAATGACCCGATTGGGTGATGTAAAGAATTTTATCATCGGCACTAAACTCCCCAAGCAGCACACCACGACCATCAGTATTTAGTCGTTGAATGGTGTCATCAAACCAAATACTTCTTGCACCTAAGGTACTCAATCCCTTCTCTTTAAGCACCACTTTTTTAATTCCGTAATTGGTAAGCGTATTGCCTTGGCTATTTCTTCCCTTGATGGCTAATCCGCCAAAATCGAAATCGAATTGAAGTTTTCTAATGCCTGGCAGTGGTTTGTGAATGACTGTTACCACTTCGGCTTCACCATTTGCATTGGCAGTAAAGTACAATACCTCAGAGCCCTTGTTTCCTTTGGTGAGGTCATAAATTTTATCGCGCGTAACACCGCTTACAGCAAAGCGCTTTGCAAATGATTTTCCTTTGCTGCCATCACGATATATCATGTTGTAGATGGTGCGCTCATCATTTTTTCTAAATACATTGATATAGATAATGCCCTTGCCAACAAATGATTTATCGCTCACTTTTGAAACCGACATGCTGCCGTCATCTCTAAATACAATGATATCATCAATATCAGAACAGTCGCATACATACTCATCTTTTTTCATGTTGTAGCCGGCAAAACCCTCTTCACGGTTTACATATAATTTTTCGTTGGCTACTGCAACAGTTGTAGCATTAATAATTTCAAATGCTTTGATTTCAGTTTTTCTTTCTCGTCCTTTTCCGTATTTCTTTTTTAAATTTTTAAAATACTCAATTGCGTATTCAACTATATGTTCAAGGTGATGATTAACCAATTGAAGTTCTTCTTCTAAATTTTTAATGTGCTCATCTGCTTTGAAGCTATCGAACTTAGAAATTCTTTTAATTTTTATTTCTGTGAGACGAGCAATATCATCATTTGTAATAGCTCTCTTGAATAGCTTTTTGTATGGCTTCAATCCTTTGTCGATTGCAGATAGCACCTCCTCCCAAGTTTCACTTTCTTCAATGTTGCGATAAATTCTTTTCTCAATAAATATTTTTTCAAGAGAAGAGAAATGCCATGCTTCTTCAATTTCGCCTTTTCTGATGTTTAATTCAAGGCGCAGCAGCTCGAGTGTTTTGTGAGTTGAAATTTTTAGCATTTCATTTACACCAACAAAACGCGGTTTATCATTTTCAATGATGCAGGCATTCGGAGAAACCGATACCTCACAATTGGTAAATGCGTATAGCGCATCTATAGTTTTATCGGGAGAAATTCCGGGATGCAAATGCAAGATGATCTCTACATTTTCGGCAGTGTTGTCCTCAATTTTTCTGATTTTAATTTTTTCTTTTTCATTGGCCGAAACAATACTCTCCATCAAGCTACCGGTAGTTGTTGAAAAAGGAATTTCAGTAATTACCAGTGTTTTTTTATCAATCTGATTAATCTTGGCACGAATTCTAATTTTTCCGCCTCTTAAACCATCGTTGTAGTTGCTG
The DNA here is from genome assembly GCA_044370815.1 of Bacteroidia bacterium. GTDB lineage: Bacteria > Bacteroidota > Bacteroidia > UBA4408 > UBA4408 > CAIKXD01. The sequence continues at coordinate 352 of JBILUU010000380.1, read as the reverse complement.
AAATCAGCTAAGCCGCCTGTAGGAAAATCAGGAACAAGCGCCACTTTTTTACCTCTTAAAATATCAATAGATCCGTCAATCAATTCATTGAAGTTATGCGGCATTATTTTACACGCTAAACCTACAGCAATACCTTCAACGCCTTGCGCCAGAAGTAGCGGGAATTTCACAGGGAGTGTAACAGGTTCTCTATTACGACCATCATAGGAGGCCTGCCATAAGGTTGTTTTGGGATTAAACACAACTTCTAATGCAAATTTACTCAAGCGCGCTTCAATGTAACGAGAGGCAGCAGCACTGTCACCGGTAAGTATGTTGCCCCAGTTTCCTTGACAATCAATGAGCAGGTCTT
>JBILUU010000050.1:0-11427 GCA_044370815.1 Bacteroidia bacterium | reverse complement strand
GATATCGTAGTTACTGCTACTGGTAACAAGAGCATCATTGTAGATCGTCATTTCAAAAATATGAAGCATAATGCCATCGTTTGCAACATCGGTCACTTTGACAACGAAATCGATATGGCTTGGTTGAACCAAAATTATGGTGCTTCTAAAGATGTTATCAAACCACAAGTTGATAAATACACCATTGATGGTAAAGATATCCTAGTTCTTGCCGAAGGGCGTTTGGTAAATTTAGGTTGCGCTACAGGACACCCTTCATTTGTAATGAGTAACTCATTTACCAATCAAACGCTTGCTCAACTAGAGTTATGGCATCATTCTGATAAATATGAAAACAAAGTATACACTTTGCCTAAGCATTTAGATGAAAAAGTTGCATACTTGCACCTTGCTAAAATTGGTTGCGAACTAGAAACTCTGTCAAAAGATCAAGCTGATTATATTGGTGTTACGGTTCAAGGTCCGTTTAAATCAGAAATGTACAGATACTAAAATTAAATCTAAGAATAATGACATCCCTGTTTTGTGCTCCAAAGCAGGGATTTTTTTTAACAGTATAGCTTCCAAATCTATTTTGCAAACAACAATTACACTTAAAAACGATTTGATTCTTCGCGCAGCAAGAGGCGAAAAAACTGAAAGAACGCCCGTGTGGCTTATGCGTCAGGCAGGGCGTATTTTACCTGAATACCGCGCTGTAAGAGAACGTATGGGCGGATTTAAAGAATTAGTAAAAAGTCCCGAATTTGCATGCGAGGTAACCATACAGCCGGTAGATATTTTAGGAGTTGATGCTGCTATTATCTTTTCAGATATACTTGTAATTCCTGAGGCCATGGGATTAAACTACGAAATGCTAGAAAGTAAAGGCCCTTGGTTCGAAAAAACCATTCAGCACGGTGGCGACATTGAGGCGCTTAAAATTGCCGAGGCCAATGATTTACAATATGTACTCGATGCAATTAAACTCACGTGCAAAGAGCTCAATGGAAGAGTTCCTCTTATTGGATTTGCCGGTGCCCCTTGGACAATTTTTGCTTACATGATTGAAGGTAAGGGGTCCAAAACATTTTCCTTGGCAAAAAAGTTTCTCTACACCAATCCTATTGAATCGCATACGCTGCTCGAAAAAATTACCAAAAGCACCATCAATTACCTGAAAGCACAAATTAATGCCGGTGCCAATATGGTTCAGATTTTTGATAGCTGGGCCGGAATCTTATCTCCACAGCAATATAATGAGTTTTCATTGAAGTATATCAGTGATATTTGTAATGCTATTACCGAAGTGCCTGTAACCGTGTTTGCAAAAGGTGCTTTTTTTGCTCGTGCCGAAATGGGAAAGCTCAACTGTAATACCATTGGGTTAGATTGGAACATGGAAATCAGCGAAAGCAGGTCTTTAATAGGAAATCATAAAACACTGCAAGGCAATATGGATCCTTGTTTGCTTTACGCAGATTATACTACTATCAAGAAAGAAACACAACATATGTTGAGGCAATTTGGTCCGCACAGGCATATTGCTAACCTCGGTCATGGTGTGTATCCCGATATAGAGAAGGATAAAGTAAAATGTTTTATAGATACCGTAAAGGAATTTAGATTTTAATATATTGTTTCGCGTGCAGTTTTTTTCAAACTTTAGCCCCTTACAGCATTTGTTGCAAAGGCAACAGGGCAAATTTTTTTTACTGTGCGATGAAAATACCTATCGTGAATGTTATGATGTTTTTATAAGTCATTGTCCTGCACAATACAGTCCAATTGTTATAGCATCGGGAGAGGAAAATAAGGATATAGAAACATGCGCTAAAATTTGGCAAGCACTGCTTGATGCTGAGGCAGGAAAAGATGCTTTGTTAATTAATCTTGGTGGAGGTGTATTAAGCGATATTGGTGGTTTTGCCGCTGCTACTTACAAAAGAGGAATTGCTTTTGTAAATGTGCCAACCACCTTGCTTGCCATGGTAGATGCCGCTTATGGAGGTAAAACGGGAGTTAATTTTAAACATTACAAAAATATTGTTGGGGTAATTGAACAACCTGTAATGGTAATCATTCATACCCCTTTTTTAAAAACCTTGCCCACTAAACACCTTAAAAATGGATTTGCCGAAATGATTAAACATGCCTTGCTTAGCAGTACAGAGGCTGTTGATGAGTTGTTAACCATAAACCATTTACATGTAACTGATAACGAAGTTTTAATCACAAAAAGCCTGTCGATAAAGCAAAATATTGTTGAGCATGACCCTAGGGAAAATGGACCAAGAAAGGTATTAAATCTAGGTCACACCATCGGGCATGCCATTGAATATGCAGCCATGAAAAACGGATATGAAATATTACATGGCGAAGCTGTGGCGCTTGGATTGAAGGTTATGTTACAATTGTCAATAATTAAAATGAATTTTGATGCATCCACCGCTGCACGTATCATTAATTTTATTGACAAGCATTATGAAACCCCTGTGTGGCTATCATCCTTGCATTCAGAAATGATGAATGCTGTTGTGCAGGATAAGAAAAATACCAATCAACAAATACGCATGGTATTGCTAAAAGCGATCGGACAGCCCGAATATGATGTGCCTTGCACCCTAAGGGAACTGGAAAATGTGTTAAACATCTAATTAATATTTGGCTAATCTCTAACAAACTTTAACGCTGCCTTGGACCTCATTCAATTATTGCTCTAAGGTCAAACAATGCAAAGTGTTTAAATTACAATTAGAAATAATAATTTTATATGCAATATCATTTTAAGATACATAAAAATCACGTACGTTTGACCCCTAAATTTTCTTGCATTCTATGTCTATAAAAACTATAAAAGTTGCCCAAAGCAGACTTCCTCAAGTCGACTTCAATAACCTTCCGTTTGGTAAAATATTTTCAGATCACATGCTTGTTGCCGACTACATTGATGGCGCTTGGCAGCCAGCGGAAATTGTGCCATTTGCAGACATTTCCGTAAGTCCCTCATTGAGTGCTTTGCATCATGCACAAGCCATTTTTGAAGGGATGAAGGCATTTAAAAGCAAAGCAGGTGAAGTGATATTCTTTCGAATGGAAGACAACTATAACCGAATGAACATATCAGCAGAACGGATGTGTATGCCCGCTATTCCGCAAGAAATATTTGTGGATGGACTCAAGCAACTTGTTGACCTCGATAGAGATTGGATTCCAACCGGTGAGGGACAGGCGCTGTATTTACGACCTGTAATGTTCTCAAGCGATACGGCTATTGGTGTTAAGCCATCAGAAAATTATAAGTTAATCATCATGACAATGCCTACAGGCGCATACTATCTTGAACCACTCAAAGTTTGGATTGAAACAAAATACAGTCGTTCTGCATTAGGAGGCACCGGTTATGCAAAAGCTGCCGGCAATTATGGTGGAGCCATGTATCCAAGTAAATTAGCTGCTCAACATGGTTATCATCAGTTGTTATGGACCGACTCAATCAATAATGAAGCCATCGAAGAATCGGGCAGCATGAATGTGATGTTTGTATTTGATGACGTGTTAGTTACTCCTGCTTTGCATAGCAGTATGTTGGCCGGCTTAACCCGCGATAGTATTTTACGTATTGCGCGCGATTGGGGGATGAAGGTAGAGGAGCGGGAAGTTACCGTTACCGAATTATTGCAGAAGTACAAAGAGGGAAGAGTGAAAGAAGCTTTTGGAGTTGGCACTGCAGCTAACATTGCGCACATCGCCACAATTGGCCACAAGGATTTGGTGATGGAACTGCCCCCTTTGAGCGAAAGAACTTTTGCCAATAAAATGTACGATCATTTATTTGCGTACAAGCGCGGAGAGCTTACCGACAATTATGGTTGGTTGGTTAAAATCTGATTGCAATAAATAGTAATGCATGAATCATCATGAGGCGCAAATGTCTTTTGTAAATTCTACGGGTAGGGCATTGTTTCAACAACTTGAAATTGCTTAATTGAAAATTGAGTTGTTGTTGATACTCATTGAAATAATAGTAATGTTATTGGTATGAATGTGACAACGATGAGCAATACCTAGCTGATGATTCCTTAATCTTGAGATATCAATAGAATAAACATATTCAATTATATTTGCATAAAATTAACCTTATGAAAGCTAAGAAAGCCATCGACAGTTTGGCTGTAAGTACAGAAATTGTGCTACCCAATGATACCAACACCCTAGGCAACCTCATGGGAGGTCGATTGTTGCATTGGATGGATATTACAAGTGCAATTGCTGCTCACAGGCATTGCCGCAGAGTGGTGGTAACTGCTTCGGTCAATAATGTGAGCTTTAACCAACCTATTAAATTGGCCGATGTGGTAACGCTTGAGGCAAAAGTTTCGCGTGCATTCAGCACCTCAATGGAGGTATTTATTGATGTTTATGTCGAGAATCACTCTACAGGCGTAAAAACCAAATGTAATGAAGCTATTTACACATTTGTAGCGGTTGATCAAATGGGCCACCCTATTGGTGTTCCCGAACTTATTCCAGAGTCTGATGAGGAAAAGGAAAGATTCAATGGTGCCCTCAGAAGAAAGCAATTGAGTTTGATCCTTGGTGGCAAAATGAAACCGTCTGAGGCCACTGAATTAAAGGCCTTGTTTAATTTATAGGTAGATGAAACCAACTACTATCTGCATACTGTTTGTTTTACTGTTTGGCTTTACCGCATGCGATTCGAAGCGTGTGTATGAGCAAAATATTGATATTCCCGAGTACATTTGGGATAAGGATAATCCGGTTTATTTTGATGTTGAAATCAAGGACACGGTATCGCTGCATCATATATATATCAACATTAGAAATGCAAGCGGTTATGCATACAGTAATCTTTATCTTTTTCTTGATACCAAATATCCTAACAATACCATGTCGCGAGATACGATTGAATGTATTTTAGCCGATCCGTCAGGAAAATGGCTTGGCGATGGGAGTGGCGATATTTGGGACAATCAGATTTTATTTAAAAAGAATGTTCGCTTTAAACAAATCGGCACCTATAAGTTCAGGTATGAACAGGCAATGAGAATGCCCAAGCTACCAATGATTATGGATGTGGGTTTAAGAATAGAAAAACAGTAAAATGCTTGTAAAGAGTTATGGCAGTGCTGTGTATGGCGTTAGTGCCACTACAATTACGGTAGAAATAGATGTTTCTACTGGTGCCAACTATTACCATGTTGGTTTGCCCGATAATGCCGTAAAAGAAAGTCAGCAAAGGGTTTCCTCGGCCATGAAACATTCCGGGTTTAGAATTCCGGGTAGAAGAATAGTGATTAACATGGCTCCGGCCGACATCAGAAAAGAAGGCTCTGCCTACGATTTGACCATTGCAGTGGGTATTTTGGCCGGGTCTGAACAAATATTTACAGAAAAGCTAGGCGATTACATCATCATGGGTGAGTTATCGCTAGACGGTACCGTACAACCTATTAAAGGAGCATTGCCAATAGCCATACAAGCCCAAAAAGAAGGCTTTAAGGGGTTTATTTTACCTCAACAAAATGCCCGAGAAGCGGCAATTGTAAGCGATTTGGAAGTATATGGCGTAAACAACCTCAGCGAGGTAGTGGAGTTTTTAATAGATCAAAAAACCTTGGAGCGAACAATAGTCGATACACGCGAGGAATTTTTTGCCAAGTTAAATGAAAATGAATTTGATTTTTGCGATGTCAAAGGTCAAGAAAATATCAAACGTGCTCTTGAAATAGCTGCTGCCGGTGGACACAATGCCATTTTAGTTGGCCCTCCAGGTGCCGGTAAAACCATGCTTGCAAAGCGATTGCCTACAATTTTGCCTCCTCTGAGCCTACAAGAATCATTGGAAACTACCAAAATACACAGTGTTGCCGGTAAAATGGGTAAGAATAACTCGCTCATTACAGTTCGACCATTTCGATCTCCACATCACACAATTAGTGACGTGGCCCTGGTTGGGGGTGGGGGTGTGCCGCAGCCCGGTGAAATATCTTTGGCTCATAATGGGGTGCTTTTTTTAGATGAATTGCCCGAGTTTAAGCGCACCGTGTTGGAGGTGATGCGACAGCCCTTGGAGGAAAAACGCATCATGGTTTCAAGGGCAAAATTCTCAGTTGAATATCCGGCAAGTTTCATGCTTATTGCTGCTATGAATCCTTGTCCTTGTGGCTATTACAACCATCCCGAAAAGGAGTGTGTTTGCGCACCGGGTATAGTTCAACGCTATCTCAATAAAATTTCAGGTCCATTGCTCGATCGTATCGATATTCATGTAGAAGTAACACCCGTGGCCTTTGGTGAGCTCACAAAGGAAAGAGTAAGCGAGAAGAGTGAAACAGTGCGCCAAAGAGTAATAAAGGCAAGGGAAATGCAGGATAAAAGATTTTCGGCAGTCGACAACCTGTATTGCAACGCACAAATGACCGCCAAAAAAATTCAAAGCATCTGTAAAATCAACGATGCAGGCCGACAATTGCTAAAAACTGCTATGGAGCGATTGGGCTTGAGCGCAAGGGCTTACGATAGTATTTTAAAAGTTTCTCGTACAATTGCAGACTTAGATGGCTCAGAAGAAATTCAAAATCAACACTTGGCAGAAGCCATTCAATACCGCAGTTTAGATAGAGAAAATTGGGCGGGGTAATTGCTCATTGTTTGTAATGGTTAATCCCCCTTACAACATAATTTAGATAGATGAAATTTGACTGTAGTTTTATGTAATATCGGGATTAATCTGAAGAATAAACCTTGTTGCCCTTTCCGTTGATATAGTAATTTCCACCACGCGGTCCACGCCCTCTAACTTTTCCACCTCCTGCGCGCAAACCATTTGTGCTAAATCCGCAACTAACTAGCTTGTTGCCATATAAATCAGCGGTAGACCGTTTACTAATCAAATCGTAAGATACAAAAATGTGCTCGAGTAAATCCTGGTCACACTTGAGATATTTTTCGGCCATATGAAAATATTCAAGCCCTTTCTTGATTCCCTCATGCCCCATTTCAGCCGGACTACGCTGATCAAAGAATTTTTTTCCATATGATTTCAAAATCTCGCCCACTATTTCGGGACTAATCATTTTTCTTCTAAGCAAACTATTCAGATCCTCAACGGTTGGTTTTTTTACCCTCCAGTAATAGTATTCGAGAATTGATTCATAACCTGTGTAATCGTATTTATGATAGATGGCAAGAATTTTTCGAATATCTGATTCCTTGGCATAAATAAACGCTCCCGAATAACTTGTTCCTAATCCCCGTATACCCGTATATCCGACTTCCATGATTTTCAGAGAATCAATATCATAAGGAAATTTTTCTGTTATGAAAAAGAATAGTTTAATGTAATTCTGAGCGGAGAATATCTTATGAGCCACTGCTATCTTCTCGGTAATGAATGCGTAAGGCAACTTCTCTGTTAGCGCATAAGAAAATGCCTCCTCAGGAGACTGCACATAAAGCTTGGCTCTGAAAAGTATCTTTTTGCTTTCGGGATCAGTTCTGTCCTTCATAAGGTCATATGCTTCCTGATAGTTTTTATGACGTATAAGCATGCTGGCATATGCATTCAAAACCTTGATATCTTGGTTAAATACTTTTTTTATTTCAGTTGTAGTATTCGAAAAGAGTGTGGAGGCACTCTTATATAGGTCATCAGGAATTTCTGAAAGCAGATTGATAAATTCGAGGGCTATTTGTGTATTCTGCTTGTTCCTTAGGTAGCGTTGTTCCATTACACGAAGCACACGTGCTTTTTCATTGGCGCTATTAAATTCAGATTGCATGCTGTTGAGCTCTTCAGCACTAAGCCCTGCCGAGTTTTCTATCAAGCGAAAGAACAGGGCATCTCTTTTAACTGAGTGATCCCAATCGGTAATTAGTTTCTTTGTATAATCAGGGAATTTGCTGTAGAAGTATTTACCTTTTTTAGCAAAGTAGCTGCTGATGATACTATCATTAGGAGTTTGTTTTTGATCGTTTAATATTACATCATCAAATCTCATAAAAACCACTTGTTGCGCTAATAAACTGCAAAGGAAGTCAAACACATCAAGCGCAGCAACATCATTCAAATCTGCCTTTTTACAAAATAAAAATGCCGATTTAAGCATTTCATCGTATCGAATATCATCGTATGACCTACGATCATTTACCTCCGTCATGGGCCTTATACGGGTATCGGGGCCATATGTTTTTAAGTAATAAAACAAATTAAGTGCTGCAGTTGAGGAGATGTTGGTATCTTTAAGTAACTTAGGAATAATCATTTCAATGTTAAAACATTCAGAGTTGCTTAACCCTTTTTTATCAAGCCCTACTCGGTCTTTCCATTTTAAACAAGCTACAATGACATCAATAACATCGGGAGGCAAATTTCTATGCTTCTCGTAGGCCGATAATACTTGTTTTTGAATCTTACTATACGACTCTCTGGCTTCAAGCGACTTAATTAGAAGTTTTAAGCTGCAAAAATCGGTAGCATTTTGTTCCCAGTTTCGCTCACATATCTCAGTAGAATTTTTATATTTCCCCTGTAAAAATAATGCTTCCGCCTCCGCACACGTTTGTGCTAACACACTTGTTTTTAAAGAGAAAACAATGGAAATTAAAACGACTAACTTCAATAAAAACGTAGCATTCATACTGTATTGGACAATTCTTTTATGATAAAAAAGGTTGCAATAATAAGTAGAATGCAGCATCTCTACGCATTTAATTACCTCATTTTGATGAAATCATTATGCCGAAAGACATTTACTATAATTTGAGCGACAATAATTGTTGGTAGTTAGAACATGATGCAGCGTTAGTCATCCAACTTGATTTGTATTTTTCATTTGCATTGTGTACCTTTGACACCATGAGACCGCTCAAGTTGTTGGCAATTACTTCTTTATTGGTTTTGTTCACTGCTAATCAATACTGCCTTGCGCAATATATTTCGCGCAGCGAACCAATTCCTTTCAATTGTCCTACCGTATGTGCAGGCGGCAAGTTGATTTTAAAAGTGAATCAAGTAGAAAATTTCAGTACCGGAACCATCATTTATGCGCTACTGTCTAATGCTTCGGGTTCATTTGCCTCTGGCACTACACAATTGCCCAGTAGCAGGTTTAGCTTCAATCAGGGTGCTTCTTGGATTAACGGAGTTTACACTTTTAACGGCAATGTCAATAACCTTTATTTTGAAATACAAATTCCTTCCTCACAAGTAGCAGGAAGCAACTACAGCATTCGAATGATATCTTCCGTTGGGTACCAATCGCCCGATTTGTTTCAATGTAGCGGTAGTAATAAAATTACTGTTACTCAAGGCTACACACCGCTGTCTTCTGTAAGCGATACAAGCTGGACCACCGGACAATGGATTGCCCATGCCTACATGTGGACCTCAACAACCTCGGCTATTTTGAATACCCCTGCGCTCATTGCTTCTCAAAGTTTTTTCAATCCCGCTAACTACAAGGGTCATTTTTTGAAAAACAGTTTGAGCTTTGATATCAATTACGGAACAGGCAGTGCTTTTATGCCGGGTTTAGCAGGCCTGCATCATGATGGAACAAGTTTTACCTGTGGAGAAGGATATACCATCAATTACAGTTTGAGAATGCGCAGAAGAGAGTATTTCAATCCCGGGGTATACCAATTCAGCATTGCCGGTGATGATGGCATCAGGTTGAGTATTGATGGCGGAAACACATGGATACTAGATAGTTTTATTGAGCAATCGTATGGTCAAAGCTTTAAATCTACGGCTGCTCAATACCCGGGCGGAATTTGTTTAACAGGCAATGTTGATTTGGTTATTGAATATTTTCAAAGACCTGTTGACTCACGTGTAACCTTTAATGCACAGCTGCTTTCTACACCTTTCAACGATCCCGTTGGGTTATCGGTATGCGAAGGACAGCAGGTTCAATTTAATATTGGTACATCAGTTGGGGCGCAATATCAGTGGCAGATAAGTAATGATGGTGGTTTCACATTTACTGATTTGTCAAATACGGCACCATACTCAGGGGTTGATGCTGCCAATTTAAACATTGCAAATGCTGCATTTAATTTATCAAACGGTATTTTCCGATGTGTAATTACAGGTATTTGTAACAACCCGCTATACAGCGATACGGCCTTATTATTGGTTGAGCCCGATGCTATCTTTACCAAGCAACCAAGCAATCGAAAGGCATGCATAGGTGAAACAGTTTCCTTTGAAGCAAATGCCGGGCTTAATGTTGATTATCAATGGCAAATTAGTAACGATGGCGGAATTACTTTTACTAATATTGCTAATGACCCTGTTTACACTGGCGCAAATAGTCCTGTATTGTTTGTTACCATCGATGGTATTAACGATTCGCTAATATATTTTCGCTGCATTGCAAACGGATGCTTGACATCAAAAACTACCGATTTAGCGCAACTTTCAATAGGTAAAGCTGCTACCGAAGATTTTCTGCCCAATATATTTACGCCAAACGGAGATAAAATAAACGATACCTTCATTTTAATGGAGGAAGGATTGGACCTTATTGAAATCAGTATTTACAACCGTTGGGGGCAATTGGTATATAGCCACAGCGGACCCAATGTAGCTTGGGATGGTAATTACAACGGCAATAGCATGCCTGCGGGGATTTACTTTTATTTACTTAAAACAGTATTGACTTGCACCAACAAGCAAGTTGAACTAAACGGAACCATTCAGTTGCTGCGCTAGGTATCAAGCAATACCGTTGATCAAAACCTCCGCAATTTTTAAATCGGCAGGTGTTGTTAATTTGATGTTTTCAGGATTGCCTTGTGTTAAGTGCACAGCAATGCCAAACGACTCCAAAACTGTAGCATCATCTGTAAACTCTCGTTTGTAAGCTTGTTTAAAAGCTAGCAATAGGTTGCTCGATGCAAAGCATTGTGGAGTTTGTATAATTTGATAGTCACTTCTGTTTACTGCTTTGCTGTAATTACCATCAATCAATCGGATAGAATCGCTTAACGAAACAGATGGAATGCCGCTGCCAAACTGCATAGCCGATTGAAAAGCGAGGTTAATTGTTTGTTTGCTTACCAGCGGTCTTACAGCATCGTGAATACCTACAAGTGCATTTTCTTCAACGAGTGCAAGTGCGTTTTTTACGGAGTAAAATCTCTCGCTGCCACCTTCAACAATTTGGTGCGGAACCTCGTATTGATGCTCCAAGCAGAGTGAATTCCAAAACTCAATTTGCCGGGCAGGAAGCGCAATAATCAGATTGATAGCAGCATCATAGTCGATAAACCTATTCATGCTGTGCATGAGCACCGGCTTACCTTTTAAATCCAAAAATTGTTTAGGAATTTCGGAACCCATGCGAGTTCCTGATCCTCCTGCAACAATAATGGCATATTTTTTCAATGCAAAAAATGTTTTACAAAATTAACATCGCA
>JBILUU010000378.1:0-3113 GCA_044370815.1 Bacteroidia bacterium | reverse complement strand
CATTGAACCAATGGATTGAAAACACCTGCTAAGCGGGATTGCCCTCATAAAATCACTAGTGCGTTACATGCGTAACTTCTACTGATTAATTCGGGTTTATAATAGTACAACTATATCCAAATTATGCATTGAGATAGTCGTAATCCCTATGATAGCCGTTTGGTAGCTCATTTACAGCATACCTGAAAAGCACTTTTCTAGAACTCTTTTTTAGAATAAAATAGATAGTGTATTGATATTACATTTAGCATCCACATTTTTCAAACGTGACATTTTGGTTTATTCAGCTTTTGATTCAATCAACTGATTTTCCATAATGATACTTTGAGTTGGATAAGCAAACTTGGCACCGTTGCCTTTTACAATATCAATAATATTAAAATTGATATCCTGTCGCATATCCATATAGGTGTTCCAATCGGCAGCGTTTACAAAATAAATCACCCTTATATTGATGGCGCTGCTACCCAATTCAAATAAATGTACCGATACCTCTTCAAAGCGCATAGGATGATTATTAATGCATAATCTAATTTCATTAATTACTTGATGCAGAGTTTCGGGCGGAGTATCAACTCTTAACCCAAAATCAAACTTAACTCTCCTAATTTCACGGTTAGTTAAATTATCAAGTTCTGTGTCAACTAATTTTTTGTTTGGTACGGTCACAAAAGTTTTTTCGAGTGTTCTAATTCTTGTACTTCTGAAACCAATTTTCTCAACGTTGCCTTCAACATTTCCTACCTTAATCAAATCGCCTATAATAAAAGGTTTGTCAAAAAAAATGGTAAACGAACCCAGTAAATTTTCAAGCGATTCTTTGGCAGCAAGGGCTATTGCCAAACCTCCAATTCCCAATCCCGCAATGAGCGAGGTAATGTTCATATTATATACAGCGCCAAGTATTGAAAACAGTGCAATAATGCACACAATAATCTTTACACTCTCCTTTACAAAAGGAATAACTTGATCATCGGTTTTCGATTCGGTAAGTGCAGCACGTTGCAATAAAATAAGCCCTCCAAAGTCAACTATGCGCAATATAATCCATGTAAACGAAATAATTATCAATGTTTGCATGCCGCGAAACAACAACATGCGCAAGCCCCACTCATCGCGCGGAGCAATATGCCAATAGGCAGGAAAGTTGAGGTGCGAAAACGCAAAATAAATGGTAATTATTGCAATAAAAAATCCAAACGGTTTTTTGAGCAATTCTAAAAACTTCTTAAAGCCCAAATCATCTTTAGAATAATTGCGCAGCACCTTATATGCCATCCACGAAAGTCCTTTCGACAGCAACTGTCGGAATAAAATCCCGAAAGCCAAAATTCCCACACACCAGGCATAATTGCTAAGCGGGTTACCCCAAAAAACACGTTCCATCATTGCGTTGACTTCCATGGCAAGTGGTTAAATAAGTTGTTCAAGCGCAATTTCAAAAGCAGTTTGCGCAATTTTTGTTTTACTGTTGTTTTTATGATGCACTTGCTCTAATGCTTTTTTTATGACGGCAGAGGCATCCTCAAAAATAGCCTTGTCCTCTACAACAGCATCAGGCTGCATCAAGTATGCAAACACCCTGGCCATACCGCAATTTGCAATAAAGTCGGGTAATACGCTCACGTGATTATCTGCATATTCACCAATTGTTCCAAAGAAAATTGCTGCATCGGCAAACGGTACATTGGCTCCACACGAAATTACTTCTAAGCCGCCATTAATCATGGCTTCAACTTGTTCTTTAGTTACTAGGCGAGAGGCAGCAGCTGGCACAAAAATCTGTGCACCGCTTTCCCAAATACGCTCATTGATATTGGCAAAAGGAATCAATTGTTCAGCTTTTAGCTGATTGCCATTTTTGGTCAAAAACAAGTGTTTAATTTCATCAAAATCAAACCCATCATCATTCAACAGCCCACCTTCTTTATCAATGATGCCTGTAATTTTTGCACCCATCGATGAAAGGTAGTAAGCGGCAGCAGCGCCAACATTTCCCCAACCCTGTATGATTGCTTTTTTGCCCTTTATGTTTCCGCCATAAATGTTGTAATAATGCCTAACTGCTTCTGCCACGCCCCAACCGGTAATCATATCGGCCACCAGGTAATTATTTTCAGGGGCAGGGGAGTAGGCGGCATCCTTTATAATTTTCGATACTCCTGTTTTTAAATTATGAATTTGTTTGGCACGAATTGTTGCATTGGCATTAAAATGCCCATTTACCACACCTTCTTGTGGGTGCAGTAGTCCGTATTTTTCGGTCATCGGAATCACCTCATGAATTTCATCCACATTGAGGTCGCCACCGGTGCCATAATAATTTTTTAGCAAAGGTATAACAGCTTTGTACCACCTTTCGAGCACCCCTTTTTTGCGAGGATCGTTGGGGTTAAAGTTGATACCCGATTTAGCACCACCAATTGCCGGCCCCGAAACAGTAAATTTAACCTCCATTGTTTTGGCTAAACTTTCAACCTCTCTTTTGTCTAATCCAAGTCGCATGCGAGTACCTCCACCGGCAGCACCGCCACGCAGCGAGTTAATCACCACCCAGCCCTTTGCTTCAGTTTCGCTATCGGTCCATTCAAAAACAATTTCAGGACTCTTATGCTCAAATTTTTCAAGTAATGCTTTCATAATGCAGAATTCTCATTTTCAATTTACTTTGCAAAGTTACAGGTATTTTTATGCCAACACATAGCTTATTTTTAAATAATAATTCATCACAACTGTAAATAAAACAAAATCAATACAAAACATTTCTTGTTGGGCGCGCCCGCCTTTTATTTTTTTGTAAGCAGGTCGTATTATGTATAAATGGATAAAAAAAATAAAAGTCGGTCGGGCTTTTGCCACTCGCTTTTTTGTCAGCGCATATGCTTCCCTGCAAAAAGAGCTCAAACAAATGGCGCAATCCCTCGCGCAAAAAAAACAATAAGCTTATCAGTTGCCCATATACTCTTGCTTTTTTGCAAGGTTGATGCTTTGCATTTTTAACGCAACAAAAAATTGCGCCCTCGCTCGCGGAACGCGAGTGAGGATACGATTAGGCATCTGCCCTGCGAATTGAGTTGAGCTTGATTTGAATAATGAAAAAGGAATAATGAACA
>JBILUU010000377.1:0-3134 GCA_044370815.1 Bacteroidia bacterium | reverse complement strand
ATTCAAGGCTGCGTGAAAATTGTCTAAAAAATAGCATGAAAGGCTAAAAGAAAGAAACTCGCTGTCGCTCAAACAGTCTTTCTTTTCATCCTAATAAAAGTTGAAAATTATACAAAACGATGTTAGTATACTCATACAATTTTCCAATGGCATTGGATTACATTTTTTTGAACTGAAATATAAAGTTATCTTCAATAATAAAGTTTTTTTTGAGCAGCATGTTTGCGCAATAGCCATTGCTGCTTGCAATATTTTTAATGTTGTTGATGTTACACAAATCAGACAGCACCATGATGATTTGACCTTGATCATGCATGTAATTGCCCACTTGTGCGAAGAATTTTTTGAAGTACTCAAAATCTTGGCCGCAGTTCCACGCCAATTCAGTTTCAGTGTTTACTTTGTTGGGAAAATATGGCGGATTGACCACGATGATATCGAATGGAAAACACTTAACTGCATCAAATAAATCACTATGCACAATTTGAAGCACGTTATTTGGAATGTGTTGCTCATTATTTTTGGCATTCAACATAAGACCTTGCATTGCTATATTTGATAACTCTACTGCAACTAACGATGCTGCCCTTGTACTCATATCAAATGCAATTAAACCATTTCCGGAACCCATTTCCAACACATGCTTATCGGTTAAGGGTTGTTTTTGAAGAAAACTCAATAAAAATTTTGTACTGAAGAAAAAAGCAGGATGAAAAACACCAGGCAAGATAATGAGTTTAAATGGATGATGATGATGTGTTCTGCTTTTCCTAAGATAAAACTCGAGCGCAGGCCTTACGGTGTAGGAAACTATTTTTCGTAATGTTGAACGTACTATCTTCACTAAGCTTTTTTAAGTGTAAAGATAAAGGTTGTTCCCTCTCCTTCGGTACTTTTAACATCAATGGTTTGATTGTGTGCCTCAATAATATGTTTGACAATTGCCAAACCTAATCCCGTGCCGCCATGATCGCGTGAGCGTCCTTTATCAACCCGATAAAATCTTTCGAAAATACGCGGCAGATGATGCTTAGCAATGCCTACACCATTATCGCTAATTTCGATAACCACATGTTGATACAAATCAGTAAACTTAACAGTAGTTGTGCCATCAATATTTCCGTATTTGATGGAGTTTACTATAAGGTTGGTGAATACCTGCCTAATGTGATGCTTATCGGCAGAAACGAAAATAGGACGGCTGTAGTTTTCGGCAAATTTAAGTTTAATATTTTTTCCCGATGCTTTCATCTCAAGACCCAGAAACAATTCATTGCAGAGATTTACTAGGTCGAATTTTTCGAAATAAAGACTTAGTTCGCCCGACTCCATTTGTGAAATGATATCTAAATCCTCTACAATAGAAATCATTCGTTCTACGCTTCTTGCAGCTCTATTGAGATAATCAACATTTATATTTTCATCGTGCAGGCCACCATCCAAAAGTGTTAATATATAACCTTGAATATTGAATATTGGTGTTTTTAGTTCGTGCGAAACGTTGCCAACAAATTCTCTGCGGTAGGCTTCCAATTTTTTAAGTTGCTCAATTTCATTTTTGTTGCTTACAGCCCACTGCTGCACATCGGTATTAATTTCTTTAAAAATATCTTCCCCCAAATTTAAATTTTCCATACTGAAATCTTTGGAGGCCTTGAGGTCGTGAATAGTGGTATAGATGCTCCTAATTTTATCATAAATTAAAATTTTGAGTGCTGCAAAAAGTAGCAGGTATGACACAGCGAGTGTGCCTAAGCCCACAAACAACAACTGTACATGATTGATTTCAGCAAATGGAAGCGGGTTGGTAATAATTAACAACAACACCACAATTAAGGCAATAATGATTGAAACAGCCAATGCAATATTTCGCGGTGTAAACTTATTCAAGTGATTAAATTTTGATTGAAACAAATATAACAAACAATAGCGAAAGTTTTATCTACTTGTTAAATGAAATATTTTTTGCACTGCTAATTGATTATTGAAGTACGCTCAATATGTTGAGAATCATTCGCGCAAAGAGGATACAATATTAAATTACAAGTCGAATTTATATCCTACACCCTTAATGGTTTTGATATAATTTTCCCCTAGCTTTTCTCTGAGCTTTCGGATGTGCACATCAATAGTTCTATCACCCACAACAACATCACCACCCCATACCTTATCTAAAATTTCTTCACGGAGGAAAACTTTTCCAGGTTTGGACATAAGTAATGCCATGAGTTCAAATTCCTTTTTAGGCAGACTTACCGGATTACCTTCTTTGAATACTATAAATTTTTCGCGATCGAGCACCAGCCCACCAATATCTGCATTAGCATCAGCATCGCTGCTTAAGAAGCGCCTTAGCACACCCGCTATGCGGCTAATTAATACTCTTGGCTTGATGGGCTTGTGGATATAATCATCGGCACCTGCATCAAACCCGGCTATTTGCGAGTAATCTTCGCTTCGGGCTGTTAAAAATGCAATAAGTGTATCGGATAATGTTTTTTCGTTTCTGATTTGCCTGCAAGTTTCGATACCATCCAATTCGGGCATCATTACATCTAATAAAATGAGTTGTGGTTTAATGTCTTTTGATTTAGCAATTGCCTCTCTCCCATTATCGCAAACAAACACTTGATAACCTTCGCGCTTCAGGTTGTAACTTAAAAATTCAAGAATATCATTTTCGTCATCTACAATAAGAATTTTGATGTCTTCCTTATTCATACTTTTGAGTTTATTGCGCTTAGGCTTTAGTTATGACAAAGATAAGGTAAATCATTTGATGCACATTGAGCATGCAAATTCATTTAACGATTTCTTAATACTACGAAAATAATTTTTTTATTCAGGAATGGCAGATATTTATGTTGGGAATAGCGCAAGATATGCCTTTAATGAGGACATCAATTTTGGTTATAGATATGTAATACCGATTACACTTTCAATTTAGTCTAATTGCGGCTTAACCTTTTTGGACTAATTTCAAGTAGTATCGGCATTAACCATTGCATAATTATTTTTTAACCCAAATTCCGCATTAGAAAATGCGGAATCGCTAAAACAGCTGTAATTCAATCCATTGGTTCAATGGATTGAAAACACCTGCTAAGCGGGATTGCCCTCATAAAATCACTAGT
>JBILUU010000376.1:0-3136 GCA_044370815.1 Bacteroidia bacterium | reverse complement strand
TTTTTTTCTTTTAGCCTTGCATTATATTTTTTAGACAATTTTCACGCAGCCTTGAATTTTTGATTCTTTTGTTTCAAGACAAAAGAATGAGAATTTTATTTGAAACAAGTTTTTTAAATATATTTATAACCAATTATTAATCAGGTAGTTAAAATGTATTTAGATGGAATTCAGCATTAGAAATGCCTAATCGAAGAGGCATAGGAGTTTATACCGTTTACTTGGTAAGCGCTACCGATTTATTATGCGCAGCAATTGTTGTCTTAAAGGTAATGGTAATCTCAAATCCCGACTCATTGGTAATCACGTAGGTTCCTTTGAGCTGTTTGATAAATATGAGAATTAGTTTGAAACCAAGCGATTTAAGTTTACTGATATCAGTATCAGCAGAAATTCCTTTACCATTGTCGGCATATTTGAAAACCAACATTTCTTCTTCTCTTTTTAAAGAGATGCTGATGCTTGGCGAAGGATTGTTATGGAAAGCATGTTTCTGGCTATTGATAAGTAGTTCATTCAGGCATAATGCCAATGGAATCGACTGTTGAGTATTCAGTAATATTTCATCGAAGTCATAATTTATTACAGGGGCAACATGACCTTGATTGATATCCATAGATAACTTTACAAAATCTTTGATATAATGTGGCATATCGATACTCGAGAAGTTATTTGACTGATACAATTTTTCATGTATGAGGCCAATGGCAGAAATTTTTCTGAGTACTTCTTTTAATTGATTAATCAGCAAACTATCGGTTGATCTGAAAACTTCCATTTCAATAAGTCCAACAACCAATGCCAGATTGTTTTTTACGCGATGGTGTATTTCACCCAAAAGGGTCACTTTTTCCTCAATAGATGCAGATAGGAGGTTTTCTTTTTCAATCAAATCGGTTACATCTACCGCATATCCAATTACAAAATTATTGGCCTTGTCAACAAAAAAACGTCTCTCCTTATGCTTGGTCTTTCCATCACTGCCTAACTGTGTATCGAGCCAAGTTATGATTTTTTGGGAATTAATTACTTCATTAAATCTATCTCTTCTTGCTTGCGCCATGCTGCTATCAATGCCCTTTAGCTTGGCATAGGCAAAGTCATCCTTGCCAATCATAAAGGATCTCACTTCTCTGTCTTTGATTGCCTCCTTATTGAGATATTTATAATTATGTTTCAAATCAAAAACGGCTATATCTACAGGTATGTTGTCTAGGATACTTTCATAAAATTCTTTCTGCTTGTTTAGTATTTCCTTTGCTAGCACCCTTTCGGTAGATTCATAATTAATAGCAATGAATTGAGATGGTTTTCCATTTTTTATAAATGGAACTATACTGCTGTCTATGAAATATTCTGTTCCGTCTTTGGCCTTATTTTTAATTTCGCCTCTCCAAATTTTTCCTTGATTAATTGTTGTCCACATATCTTCAAAGAATGCTTGGCTATGAAAGCCGGAATTAAGTATGTTGTGATTACAACCAATCAATTCTTCTTGGGTATATTTTGATATTTGACAAAACTTATCGTTTACAAAAAGAATATTGCCTTGGAGGTCGGTACCGCTAACAATAGCCGACTCAAAAATTGCTTTCTTGTAATTGAGCAACTCCAACTGAGACTCCTTGATAGACGTAATATCCTTCGAAATACCAGTCATAAGGATAGGTTCTCCATCTTTGTTTCTGATAATTTTAGTAACTCCTGAAATCCATTTTATTTTGTTATCAGCAGTAATAATACGGTATTCTAAATCTGTTTGATTGTTTTTGAATAAAACTTCGCTATCCTTTAGCACTGCGGCTCTGTCTTCAGGATGTATAATATCCGACCAAAGATTTATATTATCAAACCAATCCTCCAACGGATATCCGTAAAGTGCAAGAGCCGATTTACTGATATATTCCATTTTAAATTCGGGAAGTTTAACTCCCCATATGGTTTCACTCAGTGAGTTGAGTACATTTTCTAATCTTTGATTATTAGCTTTGATATCAAAGGATGCAGCAATTGAGCCAAATATATCGGCAACCGATTTAGAAAATGAAATTAGTTCATTTTGCCAATTAAAAGTATTTTTCATCCCCAAGGTAATAACACCCCATAAATTGTTGTTAATTTTGATTGGGATATTTAACAACGATTTAATTACTTGAGCTTCCTGAAACATCAGTTCCGGAATAATAGTGCTTTTGTCAATATCAGAAAGGATGAAATATAGTTTTTTTCTCAATAATTTAAAGTAGTTCGGAAAATCGTTTTTCTTTAATGAAACATCCGAGTAATGACTGTACTGAGCAGGGGTGAGGGTGAAAATATTGCTAATATTTTCGCCATCATATTTTCCTATGTAGATAAAATCGGCATGTACACATTCATTTGCTTTAAGACCAATGATACGGGCCACTTCGCCTATATTTTCATATTCAAGAAAATTAGTTGATGTTAAATCAATTAGCGTGGAATTATATTTTTCAATTTCCTTTTCCTTAGCAATTGTAAGCTGTTTAAGCGTATTAATTTCTGTGATATCTTTTAGGAAAAAATTGTGTTCAGTTAGGATTTCATTATCGAAACTGCTGTATATGTCACCTTGCAAATCAATACTTTTTCCATCGCTTCCAATGATGCTGAAATTGATAGAGCAGGCACCCAATAAATTTGATTCAATATTGGAGAAGGTTGCAATGAATGATGGTTTTGAGTCGGGGTGGAGGTAATCGATTATGTTTTTGCCAACAGTTATTTCTTTGCGAAAGATTTGTTGCCATGCTTTATTACTAAAAAAGATATTGCCTACCTTGTCAGTGGTAAAGATGATGTCACTGGTTGTATTTAATAACTTACTGTAGTTCTCTTCTGAGCGAGTAATTCTCAGTAAATTGAGTTCATTTTGTTTTTTCTGATTTTCTCTTTCAGTTACATCTTGTTGTATAGAAACGTAGTTCACCAATTCTGCATTGTCATTAAACACAGGAGTTATTTGAATTTCTACCTGAAATGGTTCTCTGCTTTTGGTATAATTGGTAATTACAACATTGCATTCAGTTTTATTTTGAAGAGCTTTTCTAATGATGTCGGTCTTGTCAGGTTCTGTTTCTTCTCCGCACAAAAAGCTTCCCGGTTTCTTGCCTAT
>JBILUU010000375.1:0-3147 GCA_044370815.1 Bacteroidia bacterium | reverse complement strand
CCACACTAAAATGAAACATGTTAGCTATTTATTTCTAATGCAAACGCATTATTGGAATTCGGGTTTAATTGGACTAAAAAATAAATGCAATTGGTATTAGAAGTTCAGGAAACACCAAAGAAGTTATAATTAAATTTGTTGGTTCATTGAATTGAAAATACCTACTGCAAACATACTACAGCTGCTCATGTATTGATTCATATAAAATAAACCTGAATAAAATCATCTTGAATTTATAAACCTTTGTTTTACTTTGCATAAAATTTTTACCATGAACAAGCCCATAACCATTATTGGTGCCGGAGGTACCATTGCCAATTGCTTGGCTCCTTACCTTCTTGAAAAAAACGAGCATGTACGTTTACTATCACGCAGAGGAACAAGCATGCCCGGTGCACAAGGCATAGCTGTTGACGTAAGCAATCAGAAGGCAATCATCCAAGCTACAAAAGACTCAAAAGTTGTGATCATGCTGTTAGGCATAACATACAGATCAGCCTTATGGCAAGATCTTTGGCCTGTAATGATGGATCATTGCATCAATGCATGTATTGAAAATAATGTTCCGCTCATATTTTTTGATAACGTTTACATGTATGGGCAAGTGGAAGGTGAAATGACTGAACAAACACCATTTAATCCGTGTAGTAAAAAAGGGGAAGTAAGAGCCAGAATTGCCTCTTATTTGTTACAGCAAATCAAGAAAAATAACATTAGAGCAAGTATTGCACGGGCAGCTGATTTTTACGGTCCGCATGCGCAAGAAAAAAGTTTTTTTCATCAATTGGTATTAAAGCCCATGATGGCAGGCAAGAAAGCGCAATGGATTGTTAACTCAAAGCAACCACACTCTATGAGCTATACAAAGGATATGGCGCATGGTTTGTATTTACTCACACAAGATGAACGCACACTCAATCAAACTTGGCATTTACCAACTGCTTCACCTGCGCTATCCGGGGTTGAGTTGATTGAAATCATCAATCGTATACAAGGCAGTAAATTAGCTTGTATGAATTTAAATAAGCTGATGATAAAGGCATTTGGGTTGTTTAATGCTGATGTGCACGAGTCGGTGGAAATGCTTTATCAATACCAATTTCCTTATCATTTCAGCTCAGCCAAGTTTGAAAAGTATTTTAATTACCAACCCGTGCGTTATGCAGCAGGGATTGAGGAGACGATTAAATTTTACAGGAGGTAAGTTTATGCTTCATTAAGCCAATCAAAAAGCTGAACAGGCGTAAGCATTGTTTTTTGAGCAGCATCAATATCTTTTTCAATGTTGCCTTGCTTCATCATGATCAGTCTGTTTCCATAGTTCACAGCCTCTCGCATATTGTGTGTTACCATGATTGCTGTTATATTTTTTTCTTTAATAATTTTAGCGGCACTGTTCATCAGGTTGAGTGCTGATTTAGGATCAAGTGCAGCTGTAGGCTCATCCATCAGTAATACCTTAGCATCGCACAAGGTGGCCATCACCAATGTTAGCGCCTGTCTTTGTCCGCCCGACAAGGTGCCCATTTTTTGAGCTATCTTATTTTCGAGCCCTAAATCAAGCTGCGCAATTCGCTGTTTTACCATTTCTATAAATTCATTATTTATGCCAAGCCTAAGCCCTTTATGTGTATTGCGCAAGTATGCAAGGCGCATGTTTTCGATTACAGTTAGTTCCGCCACGGATCCTTGTAACGGGTTTTGAAAAATGCGTGCTACGTATTTGCTTCGTTGATCCACATTTAAATGCTGAACCTGTTGCTGATTGATGAATACCTTCCCTTGATTAGGAATTGTGAGTCCTGCAATGATGTTTAATAGCGTAGATTTACCACTGCCATTAGCACCAATGATGTTGGTGAAACTTCCTGCTTCAAAAGTAATATCAAGGTTATTGAACAGCTGATTGACTTGTCCGGCATCATCTGTAAAGGAATGGCTAATTTGCTTAAGTGTTACCATGCCTTTATTTTTTGATAAAATTAATTTTAGTGACCCCTATAAACAACAGTACTAACAGGGCCGAGAACAACTTTACATACACTTGTTCTATACCTTGAGCAAGGATAAATGCTATACACAACCTAAAAATCACAGCGGCCATTACCACCATCAACAAAGGTATTAACAGGGTATTGCGTTGCAACCTACGACTTATGGACTCACCCATCATCACACTTGCCAATCCGGCAATAACAATTCCTATTCCCATATTGATATCTGCAAAGCCTTGCATTTGTGTAACCAAACAACCACTCAATGCAACAAGTGCATTGCTAATGGATAGTCCAATAATTTTTATGCGATTGGTATTTACACCATTGGCCTCAATCATGTTTTCATTACTGCCTGCAGCCCGCATAGCCAAACCAAAATCGGTTTTAAGCAACCACAGCAGTATTGAGGTTATTACTATTACCAAAATACAAGCAATACCAATATTGATCAGCAGGTTGTCTGGATTATTGATTTCGACAAACAAGGAAGGAGTTCCCAATAAGGGAATATTACTTCTTTCCATAATGAGTAAATTAACCGAGTACAAGGCAGTCATGACCAATATACCGGCTAAAAGCGCATTCATTTTTAACTTGGTGTGTATAATGCCTGTAACCGCACCTGCTGCAGCACCTGCAGGCATAGCCAATAAGGTAGCCATTAATGGGTGCATATTACTAAGCATACAAACTGCAAACACTGCTGCGCCTAATGTATAGCTTCCATCGGTGGTAATATCGGGGATATTAAAAACTTTTGCAGAGAGAAATATACCCAACGCAAGCGGAACAAATGCTAGTCCTTGTAACAATGCGAGGGCATAAAAATCCATGTTTGATGTTGGGTTTTAAAAGAATATTTTTTTGTTAGATGGCCGTGAAGCCATTTTGATTGGTTTGAATGCCTAATTCTTTGGCTTTATTTGCATTGATGAGTCGATTTCTTTTTAGCACTATTTCTGGTTGAGGAATCACTTTTTTATGGCTATTTAAAAACTTTACAGCTTGCATGCCTGCTTGGTACCCCCACGCAAACATATCGGCACCGTAGGCGCACAACGCACCACGCTTCACTAATCCTGCCTCGCTGGTAAATACAGGTATTTTTTTTGCATCGCAGGCAGCTGCAATCACTTCAAATGAAGCAAAT
>JBILUU010000374.1:0-3153 GCA_044370815.1 Bacteroidia bacterium | reverse complement strand
TTTCCAATTTTCAAAAAACAATTCAAAATTGTAGTGCTGCATTTTCATTGGTAATTCAGCATTTTCAAGAATCAATTCGCGGAAACGTTTATGCATTAATTTTTTATTGTTGTTGCCGCCAAACTGGTCTACAAATCCATCGCTAAACAAATACAACACATCATTCTTTTTCAAAGAAATTACATAACTGTCAAATTTCTTAACCTCATCTCCAATGAATATTCCTATTGGAAATTTGTTGCCCTTATAAATATGAATATCTTTATCTCGTGCAATGTATAAAGGGTTGTATGCACCTGCAAAATTCACTTCCATTTTTGCTTTGTCAATTACACACAATACTATGTCCATTCCATCTTTTACTACCGAGTCTTCGAATGTTTGTCGTATGCTCATGTTAAACATGGTATTCACTGCATCCAAAATTTCAGCAGCATCTTTAAAGTCATTTTGCCTTATAACTTGATTTAAAATGTTGCCACCAACAATTGATACAAATGCTCCCGGAACACCGTGTCCGGTGCAATCCACAGCCGCTAAATAGAGCAATCCGTTTTTCTCTGTAAACCAATAAAAGTCACCACTTACAATATCTTTAGGTTTGTAAAATATAAAGAAATCATCAAGATATTGCTTCATGTAATTTCTTTCAGGCAAGATGGCTTCCTGTATATGTTTTGCATACTTGATACTATCGGTAATATCTTTATTTTTAGACTCAATCAACTTGTTGGCATTTGCCAATTCAATATTTTTAAACTTGTAAATTTCTTTTTCTTTTTCACTCTGCTCTAGCTCAAATTGTGCTTGCAATGTTCTTACAGTTATTTCATTATTGGCATTTTGCAGATAGCTTTTTACCTCATCATAACGTGTGTAAGTTTCGAGTGCTTTCTCAAAATTTCCTGATGCCTGATAGGTAGATGAGATATTTTTATAAATCTTTGATATCAATAATTTTTCACCCATTTCGGTGGCGGCACTCATGGCAATTTGATGCTGATAAAGTGCCTTGGTGTAGTTTTTTTGATCTCTGTAAAAATTACCTAAACTACTGTTGGCATCCGCTATACCCCGCAAATAATTTATTTTATTACTCTTGTTAATAGCCTGTAGAATGTATCCGAAAGCTTTCTGGTGCTGGTCGGAGGCTAAATAAATATTTCCTAAAATTATATAGGAGTTAGCAAGTCCGAAATCATTGCCTCGTTCACTGTGTATTTCAATAGCTCTGTACATAAAATCGAGAGCCAAATCATAGTTCTGTAAAATAAATTTTGCTTCGCCTATGTGTCCGTATATGTAGGCCATTCCAGGCTGATCATCAATTTCCTTGGCAAACCGGAGTGCGTTGTAATAGTGCTCCAACGATTTCTCAATCTGATTAAGTGCTTTGTAAATATTTCCAATATTGCGCAATGTGGTTGCGATGGCCTGCTTATTACCTAATTCAAAAAACAGAACAAAGGCTTTCTGCAAATCAGATAAACCTATTTGATATTGTGATACCAAAGAATAGGCAGCACCTGAACATCGGTAACTATAGGCAATACCCAATTTGTAATCAATATTTGCCGATAATTCTCTTGCTTTCAAAGCACAATCTAGCGCTTTGTTGGGGAAGGTGTGCCTTATCTTCCAGGAGTAGCGATTAAGCAAATCGGCTTTTTCCTGATCACCGGCAGTCATTTTAAGCCTTTCGCTTATGTCTATTTCTTCCAATTGTTCAATCACAGGCAATTATTTTTCTGCGGTTTTGTATCAGATTGAGTGCGTTAAATTAATGATTAATTTAATAATGACAAACTTCTTGTGAAAATGATGCCTCTTATCAAATTATTAACAAAGTTAAGCCCAAGGATATGTATCATACCCAACCTTTAATTGATGCTCAACCCGCTGTTAAAGCTATGACATTGCTTGCTATAAAATGCTGAATTTTATTTTATCGATACATTGTAAATTTGAATAATTTTGCAACCAAACTATTATATATGACTTTCAATTTTAACAACAAAAAAGCACTCATCAGGGTGGATTTCAATGTGCCGCTGAATGATTCTTTTGAGGTAACTGATCATACCAGAATTTTAGCAGCATTGCCAACCATTAAAAAAGTACTCAGCGATGGCGGCAGCGTGATACTCATGTCTCACTTGGGGAGACCAAAAGATGGTCCTACCGAAAAATACTCACTCAAACATGTTTTACCCGAACTAAAAAAACATTTGGGCATTGATGTAAAATTTGCTGACGATTGCATTGGTGATACGGCTTATCAACTGTCTAAAGATTTAAAGCCGGGCGAAGTTTTGTTACTCGAAAATTTACGTTTTTACAAACAAGAAGAAAAAGGGGATATCGAGTTTGCAAAAAAATTATCGCTTCACGGAAATGTATATGTCAACGATGCTTTTGGTACTGCTCACAGGGCACACGCTTCAACTGCCGTAATTGCTCAATTTTTTGATGGCAATAAAACTTTTGGATTTTGTATCGAAGGTGAATTAAACAGTATCAATAAAGTTTTGAATGGCGCTGAAAAGCCATTTACAGCTATTATGGGTGGTGCCAAGGTATCTGATAAAATAATTATTTTGCAACAACTCATCAACAAAGCCGATAACATTATTATTGGTGGTGGTATGGCCTTTACCTTTGTAAAAGCACTCGGTGGAAGCATTGGTAAATCATTGGTTGAGGAAGACAGACTGCAAACAGCTATTGATATTTTAGAGGAGGCCAAACAAAAAAACGTGAAGATTTTTATTCCTGTAGATGCTGTTGTTGCCGATGAATTTAGCAACAATGCTAATACGCTGCATACTCCAATAAATAGTATTCCGGATGGATGGATGGGCCTCGATATTGGTAATGAAAGTCAACAAAAATTTGGTGAGGTTATTGCCAACTCTAAAACCATTTTATGGAACGGGCCAATGGGTGTTTTTGAAATGTCGAAATTTGAAGCGGGCACTAAAGCTGTTGCTGATGCTATTTGTGAAGCAACAAGTAAAGGTGCTTTTTCTCTCATAGGCGGTGGCGACTCTGTTGCGGCCATCAACAAATATCAATTGGCCGATAAGGTTAGCTATGTATCAACGGGTGGCGGTGCTTTACTCGAATATATTGAGGCAGGAACACTGCCAGGCA
>JBILUU010000373.1:0-3156 GCA_044370815.1 Bacteroidia bacterium | reverse complement strand
TTAAAACCACTAATAAAAGCGTAAATAGTAAAGAAAATATTGGTTAAATACATATTAATGCTGAGTTACCGATGTATAATTGGGTTGTGTAAAATCGCTGTTCTTTGGCACGAATAAGAGCACGTTGTTGGGTTTGTAAACTGCTAACTGACCCAAAATAAAAAAATAAAAAACATAAATAGTACTAAAAGTGTACATATGCGAATAAGTAAAAAAATCGACAAAGATTACTACAGAAAATAATAAGCATCCGAAAACAAGTGCCTTTCCATAGGCGGAAAAATAGTTGAGTTTTTTAAAAAACAAGGTGCGGCAATAATTGAATACAGACCCATAGAAAAACATAAATCCTAGAACGCCAAGAACACCCATTGCAAATAACATTCGAAAAAAGCCTGTTGGGATAATACGGTTATGTTCCTCATTCACATTTTCGTTTCCG
Source organism: Bacteroidia bacterium (assembly GCA_044370815.1). GTDB lineage: Bacteria > Bacteroidota > Bacteroidia > UBA4408 > UBA4408 > CAIKXD01. Next base: position 2,714 of record JBILUU010000373.1, on the reverse strand, counting down.
GTTAAGTACGAACTTTCATCAAAACTACTCGGCTTGTATCCAATAAAGCTTGTTGTTAAATTCTTATTCGTTAAATAATTAGTTTGATCATTTAATAAATCTTCAACTAATACTTTAATACCTCCCATTCGACCTTGATACAAATCCTTATCCTCATCATAAAATGAATACGAGTAAACTTTATCCTGCAGCCAGTCAAGATCAAAAGACCCACCAATAGTTTTTTCTTTATTTAAACCCGGAATTAATATCACACTAAAATAAAATAGCACCGAGGCAATTGCTATTCCCTGAACTACTTTAAAAAAGTTGATTGTTTTTTTAAGTACATAAACATTATGAAACAAGAATGCAAACAAAATAAGGCCCAATAAATAAAAAGGAACGCCCTTTTTAGCCCCCGTAACACCAAAAAAGATAAAAGCCAATATAAGGTAAAGATATTTATTGTCTTTTTTAACAAAGAAATAAAAGCCCAATAAAAATCCTACCACCAACATAGGAAATACAAGATGAAGACTACCTCCGCTGTAGCTCATGGTTCCAACATTTTTTTCAGCAAAACCTCCTACAGCAATTACTTTAATCACACAGGCAGGTAATTGAATTAGTACTAGTGTATAAATAAGCTGTTTTAATTTTGCAATCTGATTATTGGTAAATCTGGCATGATACGAAGCATAAAAAATGATGAAAGAGTATATAAAAGGTTTAAAAAATGTGTAGGAAGCCAAATTGAAATCTTTGTGATAACCACAAGACAAAATAAAAATCAAAGTAAAAAAAGCAATACTAATCATAAAGGGCGACCTTCTGATATTTCTACCGATAGTAACCAATAATATAATTGCAATGAGAGGCTCTATCAACCATCGAGCAACGGTTGCGCTCAATAAATTTTGAATCAATCCTTGGGTAAAGACAATTACAAATAAAAAATAAAACAGATTATACATTTAATCGATTTAAGATTTGAGTAACCCTTTTGTTCCAAGTGTATAAATCATACGCATCCTTTTTGGCTCTTTTAGCCACAGATAATTTATTTACATCATCTTTTATTTTTTGCAGCCTAATAACCATATCATCGATATCATCTGCTTTGCAAAGATAGCCATTTTCGTTGTCGCTAATTACCTCCTTTATAGTTGGATAATCAAAAGCCAATATGGGATTACCGGTTGCCATGTATTCAAATAATTTTAGTGGAGAGCAGTAATTAATAGTAGGCACATCTTTACTCCATACACCCAAAAGTAAATCAGCCGCTAATTGGTAGTTAATTGCCTCTTGATGTTTTACTTGTCCTCTAAAAAATAAATTTTTAAAATCACCAGCTTGGTATTGCTTGTTATAGAATTCAACCATATGATCAGGTCCACCAACAATGTAAAAGTTCATTTCAGGAACACGCTTGGCGCATTCGATAATATAATTCACTCCCCTATTAAGATGTATGTTACCAGTATAAATTACATTGAACACACCTTCTCGCAATCCCACTTGCTTTTTGAGATTTACTTTATCAACATAGTTGGGGTAAAGGATGGGTGAAAATCCATCATGGGCGGTTAAAACCTGTTGGGCTGGTATCCCTTGTGCAATCCAATAGTTTGATAAATTTTCACTGATTCCAATAAAAAGCAATGCGCGCTTACTTTTAAATGATAATTTTAAAATCCACTTCAGTAAATTGTTAATGTGCTTATTTCCTTGGTGCACCAAAAAATTATGCGACTCATATATGGTGTTGTATCCCAGCAAAATGGATACTAGCAGGTAATGAACACTTCTCACAAAAACAATGCTATCCTTATTTTCTTTATTTTTCAATAAATAAAAAAAGAGACTTATAAAGTTAAAGTTTTTATTGACCTTATAACTTTTAAATGGATTTTTAAAGCACTCTAAACATACTTGCTCTCCAATCGAAAAATGTTTTTTAATAATTCCAAAATCCTCGTCCTTCTTTTGCCTATTGGAGGGCAGCAATAATTTAACTGAAAGACCTTCTTCACTAAAAGCATTACACATACTGATTACCTGAGTCAAATTGGCTGTCTTGGAATCAATTGCAGTGTTATGGATATATAAAATATTTTTTTTCATGCTTAAACTTTACCTGCTTTGTGGTGTATCTCAAGTGAAAATAAAAAGTTAATTTCAGTACTTAAATTTTGATGATAGTTTTGGTGGTTATCCCAAATCTGGTCTATCAATTTAGCATCGACTATTTTTCTGTCTTTCAAGTCCTGTAATTGTTCAAAAATAATCTTCTTTAAATTACTGTTTGATCTGAAGGCCTCATCTAAATTGAAATAATTTATCATAGGAGAAAGATAATAGCAATATCTTGGTTGCTTCTCATACATTCTTTGTCGCATCTTTACATACAACTGCTTATACCTTATGATTTTTTTTCCATAAAAACTTTTTAATCCATAATCGCACTCCAAAGGAAATTGAAACAAGTCAGGGAATAAGTGCTCAGCAATTTTACGATAAAGCATTTTACCTATTCTGTATTCATTAGGCACACTAAACATAAAATCCATGAATGGGGTATTTATAAACGGAAGTTTATAATTAAATCCCTTTAGGAGTACATGGGGCGCCAAATACTTAAGCGACCTTTCCTTAATGGTAATTTGCTCATCCAATGATAGCAATTGAGGGTCAATGGTACTTCTGTTTACGTGGGTCTTAAACTTTGT
>JBILUU010000048.1:0-11627 GCA_044370815.1 Bacteroidia bacterium | reverse complement strand
TAATCAACTACAATTTGACACATTATACCAAGTAAAAATCCTGAATAAATTTCAAACGGACTATGCGCTTTTAATTGCAGGCGCGCCCAACCAATAATGCCCGACAACAAGAACGAGAGTATTACCCATAAAGTATAATCATGCAGCCCGTTAAATCCGAGCATTAAAAAAGCTCCTGCCAAACCACCAATGCCTACCATGTGAGCGCTTATTTTTATCTTTAAATTGATGATTGCGGTAAATAATATCGCTGTTGTTGCGCCAAGCATAAGTTGTGCAACAATTGGCGGCAAAGGTGCTTTAGAAAGCAACCACCAAGTACTGCCAAAAAAAATAATTGAGGTCATATATGGCATGTTACGCTCACCTTGATGATTCACCTGCATGGAGCTCACCAAGCCGAATTTTTTCATCAATAATGTAGAAAACAGTGGCAACAAGCAGGTGTTGAGAAAAACCACCGTGTAAATTAAAAAACCCAGTTTTTCACTTACCTTAAAAGCTGAATTGTTTAATAACAAGTACACCGCATAGGTGGGTATAAATACCGGATGAAACAAGTATGATAACGCTAAGGCGACTTTTGATAGTATTCGATTCAAGTTTTTTATGTATAAAACACAAATGGTTTTGCAATGGCGAAATTAATTTGTTTTTGATTTATATCTCCTTCCTCATCCTGGCCACCGGAATATTTAATTGCTCGCGATATTTGGCAACAGTTCTGCGAGCAATGTTGTAACCTTTTTCTTTCAATATTTTAGCCAACTTATCATCCGTTAGAGGCTTGTTTTTCTTTTCTGCAGCAATGCAATCTTCCAATATCTTTTTAACCTCTCTGGTAGAAACCTCTTCGCCCTGATCGTTTGATAGCGACTCACTAAAAAAAGATTTTAGCAGCAAGGTGCCAAAAGGTGTTTGTATATACTTACTATTAGCCACGCGCGAAACAGTTGAAATATCAAGCCCCACCCTATCGGCAATATCTTTCAAAATCATGGGTTTTAATTTGGTTTCATCACCCTCTAAAAAATATTCGTGCTGATAATCAACAATCGCCTGCATGGTAGTAATTAGCGTTTGTTGGCGTTGATTAATAGCATCAATAAACCACTTTGCACCTTCTATTTTTTGCTTCACAAACTGTACTGCTTCTTTTTTGTCTTTCGCGGCAAGCTTTGATTTTGAGTACTCTTCAAGCATTTGCATATAGCTTTTACTTACGCGCAACTCAGGCATATTTTTAGCGTTAATGCTAAGTTCAAGTTCGCCATCATTGTTATGCAAAATAAAATCAGGAATGATATGTTGAATGCTTCGCTGTCCTTCATTCATAGAGTTTCCGGGGCGCGGATTGAGACGCAAAATCTCGTGTATGGCATCTTTCAGTAATTCATCATCCCCTTCTTCAGCATCTTCTAAATCGAGCTTTTTCGCAATTTTCTCAAAATGCTTTTTACTAAACTCGTCCATGTTTTGCTCCACAATTAACATGGCAATTTTGATTACCGGATCGTGCTTCTCTTTGTATTTGCGTTTAAGCTGAATATCCAAACACTCCTGAAGGTTACGAGCTCCTATTCCCGGTGGATCAAACTCTTGAATCATTTTAAGCAGCTCTTCAAGTGTTTTCTCATTGGTATTAATGTTTTGCGTAAAAGCCAAATCATCAACCAAAGCGGCTAACTCCCTGCGCATATAACCATCATCATCAATATTACCTATTAAAAACTCGGCTATTTGATAGTGCTCATCATCAAGCACCAGCAATCCCAATTGCGCGCTTAAATAATCCTGAAAACTAAGTGTGCCGCTAATAGGAACATCCTTGCGTTCATCATCTTCACCGCTATTTTTTACATTAAGTTTGTAGGAAGGAATTTCATCATCATCAATGTACTCATCCAAGTTAAAGTCATCGCGACTGTGGTCGTTATCTTCAAAACCTTCTACCTCCTCGTCCTCATTGTTGCTAAACTCATCGTCATCTTCATTTTTGTAATCATCCGCATCGCCCTCTAGCTCTTCTAATGCCGGATTAATTTCCAGCTCTTCTTTTATTCGCTGCTCAAGGCCCACAGTAGGTATCTGCAACAATTTCATGAGCTGAATTTGCTGTGGCGATAACTTTTGTAAAAGCTTTTGCTGAAGCGACTGTTTGAGCATAAACCAAATTTAATCTTTAAAACTCTGCATTTTTTGGTGTTCTTGGAAAAGGAATTACGTCACGAATATTAGTCATTCCGGTTACAAACAACATGAGTCTCTCAAATCCCAGGCCAAAACCTGCATGCGGGCACGTACCAAACCTGCGGGTATCTAAATACCACCAAATTTCATCTTCATCAATCCCCATTTCTGTAACACGAGCAAGCAGTTTATCATAATTCTCCTCCCTTTGCGAACCACCAATAATTTCTCCTATCCACGGAAATAAAATATCCATTGCTCTTACTGTTTTACCATCATCGTTTTGCTTCATGTAAAAAGCTTTAATGTGCTTAGGATAATCGGTTAAAATAACCGGCCCGCCATGATGTGAAACAAGGAAGTTTTCATGCTCTTTTTGCAAGTCGGTCCCCCACTCTACTTTAAATTCAAATTTATCGTTAAAGCCCATTAATATATCAACTGCTTGGGTATAAGTCAATCTCACAAATGGTTTATCCACCACACTTTGCAAGCGCGCTATCAGCTCTTTATCATACATCTGATTCAAAAACTCTAAATCGTCTTTGCTATTTTGAAGCGCATAATTGATCAGGTATTTAAGCATTTCCTCAGCCAAATCCATGTTATCATGAATGTCGTAAAAAGCCATTTCGGGTTCTATCATCCAAAACTCGGCCAAGTGCCTTGGCGTGTTGCTATTTTCGGCTCTAAAAGTTGGTCCAAAGGTGTACACGTTACCTAGGGCAAGTGCGCCCAATTCTGCCTCCAGCTGTCCGCTAACCGTTAGGTTGGTGGCTTTACCAAAAAAGTCTTCCATGTAGTTAATCGATCCATCAGTGTTGCGTGGTGGATTTTCCAATGGAAGCGTGGTAACTTTAAACATTTCACCTGCGCCTTCTGCATCGCTACCTGTTACAATAGGCGAGTGCATATAAAAGAACCCTTTGTTATTAAAAAACTGATGTATGGCAAAAGCCATTTGATGTCGCATTCTGAGCACAGCACCGAATGTATTGGTACGTGGGCGCAAATGCGCTATTTCTCTTAAAAACTCCAAGGTGTGTCCCTTCTTTTGCAGCGGATATTTTTCAGGATCGGCACTGCCATAAATTTCTATGTTGGCACATTGAATTTCTACTGTTTGACCTTTGCCTTGCGAGGCAACCAAAGTGCCTTCTGCTCTAATGCATGCGCCTGTGCTAATATTTTGACACATCTCAAAAGCAGGTGTGTTACTATCAATCACCAATTGAATATTTAAAATTGTGCTGCCATCATTTAGTGCAATGAAGTTCACGTTTTTGCTTGTTCTAATGGTGCGCACCCAACCTTTAACAATAATGTTGGCTGGAGGTGGTACCATGCCTTTTAGCAAATGCTTAATGGGTGTGTGTTCTATCATATCTTTCCTTGATTTTAAGGGATGCAAATTTCTAAAACTTTTGCAGAGTTTAAAACTTTATTTTTTAATGAAGGGTTCATGTGCCAATGTGCCGATGAAGCAATGTGCCAATTTAAAACGCAATCGATCATTAATCCAACCGTTATAGCGAGCAAAGGGAATTGAACCGTCATATCGAGCAAAGCGAAGCTATCTGCTTAAAATTAAGCTGCAAAGCTTTTTTCATAGTTGATTATCTCCTCTCGTCCTTGTTGCAAACAAGGACGGACATTATATGCGTTTGCAAGGCAACAAACACTTTCATTTTGTAATGCGCGTCTATTTATAATATTACATTTTCTGTGTGCCAATTTTAAAAAAAATTACAGTGTTTTACATAAAACAATATTACATTTGTTTTGTCTCAAAAAATCTGAGATGAGTTTATCTTATTTTAAAAATATAAAACTTAGTAACTACATGAAAAAAATTTACACCTCTACTTTAAGCTTAATCTTTGCGCTTTGTATTTCATCAGCAGCATTGGCACAAAATGTTTTGTATTCTAATGATTTTACAGGCGGTTCAGCCGGATGGTCGCTGAGCCAAGCCAACAATTTCGATTTATGGGTGGTAAACAACACCTACAACTGCGTAACACCAACTCCCGATCAAGGCGGAGGAAACTATTTGCACGTTGCCAACGACCTTGAGCCCGCGTATTGTGCCTTTGCTGGATATCTTGGTTTAGGTTCATCGGGCACCTCCTATGCCACCATGACTTCGGGCATTAACACCACAGGCGCTGGCGCTGTTACTCTTAGTTTCGACTGGTTGTGTGTAGGGCAGGCCGGCATGCTCTTAGCTTCCTACGGAACCCTAGAATACAGTACCAATAGTGGCTCCACGTGGACAGCAATTTCAAGCCCTGTTTCACAGTATGTGAGTCAATCAACTTGGACCACAGCCACAGTTTCAAGCCAACAAGTGCCGGCCTTTTTAAATCAAAGCGATTTGCGCTTCCGATTCGCGTTTGTTAACTCGGGATATGGCACTAATCCCTCTTTTGCCGTTGATAACATAGAAGTCACGGATAACCTTCCTACCGGTATTCAATCGTCAACAAATGAAGAAAGTATCCACCTTACCTGGTTGAGTCATGAAAAAAACCTTTGGGTTAATTGTAAAGATATTTGTCCTGAAAGTATCAGTATCATAGACATGATTGGGCGAGAGGTTTATGCTGTTCAAAGTGGAAACAAACAACAGCAAATTATTCATTTCGACTCTTTTGCTCCTGGGGTATACATTTTCAGAGGTTCTAAGGGTTCACAAGTTATTTCTAAAAAAATATTGCTTACAGAGTAGTAGTCTTTTCCGAGGCCATTTGGCTGCTTCACCAGGGATGTAAGCGAGAGTGAAGTAGCAAACAATACTTTTTTGATGTGGTTTTATCTCAATAAACTTGTAAAGTGATGTTTAACCTAAATTCCGCATTAGAAAATGCGGAATCGCTGAAAAAGCTGTAGTTCAATCCATTGAATAAATAGATTGAAAACACCTGCTAAGCGAGATTACCCTAATTAAAACACTAGTGCGTTACAAGCGTAACTTCTACTGATTATACCAATTGCATTTATTTTTTAGTCCAATTAAAAAATAAATATGCAATGGTTAATGCCGATACTACTTGAAATTAGTCCAATAAGGTTAAGCCGCAGTTGGACTAAATTGAAAGTGTAATCGGTATTAATTCGGATTTAAACGTAATCTTCAAGAAAAATTGATAAATGCATTGCAATCAAGTCCGTTTAGCGCCTGCTGGTTTCAAGGCAAGTTAGTCTGCTTAATTTTTCAACTGAAGAGTTATTATTGTATCACCCTTGCCTTGGTGCTCTAAGCAACCTTTGCGTATTTTGTGGTTAAAAAATCTGTGCATCTGTGGTAATGATAAGTTGGAAAGTGATGGGGTGATGTGATTTTACCACGCTCAAGCTATTGTGCTACTTGGGGGTTTAGCATAGCTAGTGTGGGCAATAAGCCCTTTCGATAAAATATCACTCAACACCACAAAAACTTGCAAAGTTTATTGGGGTAATAATTTCGGTTTGAGCTTCGGGATAAGTATTGGTAAATGCAGCTGTTACCTTATGTTTTTTTGCAGTATTCCACTTCATTTCATAGGCCATTATCTGTTTTTTATTTACTTCTAAATAATCTACCTCGCTTTGGTTGTAGTTGCGCCAAAAGTAGCTTTTAGCGCTTGGATTGTTCCATGCCAACCATTTCATTCTTTCCGTAATGATAAAATTTTCCCAAAGTTTTCCCACATCTGTTCTTATGCTTGTATCATCAAAATTGTCGATAATAGCATTGCGAATACCATTGTCCCAAAAGAATATTTTATGCATTTTGCTGATTTCTTTGCGGGGGTTGTTGCTAAAGGCAGGCATCCGATACACCACAAATGATTTTTCTAGTAAATCAATATAGCTTTCTACAGTTTCCGATTTCACTTTTAGTTGATTAGCCAGCTCGGCTATAGATACTTCTGAACCTATCTGATGAGCCAAAAGTTGAAGCAATTTGTCAAGTAGTTGGGGTTTTCTGATGTCTTTCCACACCAACACATCTTTATATAAATATTGATTGGCTAAATTTTTCAATAAAGTTGCTGCATCACTTGGGTTGTTATATACATCGGGATAGCAACCATATACTAAATGAAACGGGATTTTCTGTTCAATTTCAAAAGCAGATAAGTTGTTGTACATTTCAGCAAGCATCAATGAATGCAAATGAAAGAGCAAGTGCCTACCGGTGAGGGGCTCAAAAATAGTTTCTGCAATATCTAGGGCTGATGAACCTGTTGCTAAAAACTGTACATCTTTAAAGTTATCAATAAGCAGCTTTATCATCAAACCTGCATTGGGTATTCTTTGTATCTCATCTATTACAACCCAAGTATTTTTGCCAATGATCCCTTTAAAATTTTCTACACTCAATATTTGCAACCTTTCGCGTACATGTGTTTCATCTGCATTAAGCCATAGTAACCCTTGCTTTTCGCCAAACATGGTGGTAAAAAGCGTTGTTTTACCCACTTGTCTTGCTCCAGTGAGAATGATTACTTTTCGGCTACCAATCCATTTTACCAATTGGCTTTGTGCATGTCTTTTTATTACTTTCATATTACAAAAGTATGATTATTTCCATTATAATGGAATAATTAGTATTAATTTTTCTGTTATAATAGTTTTTTTAATGCAACAATGATGCCATGTGGCAATTTGATTAGATCAGCTAATTCACTGCAAAAACCGGTGAAATTAACCACCCCAAACCGGCTCAAATTGACCACCTGAAAAGCTTTAAAAAGTTCATGTATGGAGGCAATCATTATTTGGTAATTCTTGAGTAATCAAACTTACTGAAAAATGCCAAATAATTAAATGTAGCATAGTGCCTTAAGTTTAGCTGAAGTCATTGAACTTTGTACTATATTTCAACCGCAGAGTTATTATTGTATCACATTTGCATAGGTGTTATTTGGGAAGGACTGATTTAATGCAATTTCTTGAAATACTAAAAATGAAATATATCTTAAACCCAGATTACGCATTAAAAATGCGAAAACTATAAAGAAACTGTAAATCATATTTTTCCAAATCTGATAACATTTTCTATATCCGGATTAACCCAACTAAATCAAGAGTTCGGCTCTTCAAACCTCCAATTGCTTAATTTGGGTTTTAAAAAATGCTCTGACTTTAATCCTTTTTCTCTAAATTCCTTATCTGTAAAGGCATGCAGAACTCACCTTCAAAAATGCCGCCTGTTGAACTTTCTCGGGATTTTCATAGTTAAGGCCCAAGGAGGCGTGCCATTGTCTTAAATCGCACAAAAACGGGCTATTTGTGTTTAATGATGTAGATCTGGCTGCTGTGGGTACCCTTTTTTCTTGCGGCCTGTATATTTGAGCGCAATCCCTGCCAAACTCCAGAGAGCATATTTCCGCCCTTGTACTTCTCGCTAAGCATCGACACATAAAATGCATCAAGTTTCATAGGTAAAATATTTTCTACCTCAAAGAGATTTTGTTCAAATAGTTTTTTGATATCGGCTGGTTTAAAATGATACAAGTGACGTGGCACATCGTATGCTCCCCAATATTGCTTGTAGTGGGCGGCATCAAATGAAGCACAGTTGGGCACAGCCACAATCAAACGGCCGCTAGGCTTCAAAAGGTTTTTAAGTTGTACAAGTCTTTGATTGAGTCCATGCACATGTTCGAGTACATGCCACATACTGATGACATCAAATTGTGCTTGCTGATTATTGTTTAAATATTCTTCACCATATATTTCTTTGCCACAAATTTCTATGGCCAACTTCCTTGCCGATAAATCGGGTTCAACTCCACTTACTTCCCAGCCATCATTTTTTACCACCTGTAAAAAATTGCCAGTACCACAACCAATATCCAGCAATTTGCCTTTGGGTGTAAGTTTGTTAACTAATTTCAATTTTTGTTTCAGTGTAAATTTTCTTGCAAAATGATACAATTTATTGATGATGCCCGATTGCGTTCCGGTATGTGAAATATAGTTCTCTACTTGGTAATATCTAGCTATTTCATCTTGTGAGGGCCTAGGGTTGGTAAACACAAAATCGCATGAGCCACAGCGAACAATCTCGAAAGATTCTTGAGTTGCTGTATGGTCTTTACAAACCAAAAAGTTAGAAAAACTTGTGTTTTTACAGATTGGACAGGCGCTTAATTGTTCCATAATTTAATTGTGTTCCACGTGGAACTGTGTATAAAATTCATATATAACAAATGCATAAAATCAAAATTAAGAAGATTAATGCTTCAATATGTTTCACGTGAAACATATTGATTACCGTCCTAAGTAAACCATCAAAATCGAAATATCAGACGGTGTTATTCCACTAATTCTTGATGCTTGACCAATTGTTTTAGGTCGTACTTTCTGTAGTTTTTCTCTGGCCTCGGTTCCTAAAGAAGTAAGCCTTGTATAATCAAAATCATCGTGCAACACTAAAGACTCTAAGCGGTATTGCTTTTCCACTAAATCCTTTTCTTTTTGAATATATCCTTCATACTTAACTAAAATCTCAGCTTGCTCCAATTCATCTTCCTTATAATTATCAAACACAGTAGCGATGCGGGGCAAATGTTCCCTAAATACATTTAAGTCGATATTCGGTCTTGCTAAAACCCCGAACATTTTAACCTTTTGGGAAATCTTGGCACTATCTTTTGCCGACAGCGCCTCATTTATTTCATCAGGACTAATACTTTCGTTTTTAATAAAATTGACTAGTTCATTTACCTGCTTCACCTTATCATCAACTCGTTTCATTCTTTCGGTTGATGCCAAACCAATTTTAAACCCAAGCGGTGTTAAACGTGTATCAGCATTATCTTGTCTAAGTAAAATTCTATACTCAGCGCGAGAGGTAAACATACGGTATGGCTCATCAGTACCTTTTGTGACCAAATCATCAATCAACACTCCAATATATGCTTCCGAACGATCCAAAACAAAAGGTTCTTTCTCGTTCAACTTCAAATGTGCGTTTATTCCTGCCATTAATCCCTGGCAAGCTGCTTCTTCATATCCTGTTGTTCCATTAATTTGCCCGGCAAAGTATAAACCCTCAATTTCTTTTGTTTCTAAAGTTAATTGAAGTTGGGTAGGAGGGAAGTAATCATATTCGATAGCATAACCCGGACGAAACATTTTTGCATGCTCAAAGCCAGGAATATTAACTAATGCCTTTTGCTGCACCTCCTCAGGTAATGAACTACTGAAACCATTAACATAAATCTCTACTGTTTTCCAGCCTTCAGGTTCAACAAACAACTGATGTCTATCTCGCTCTGCAAATCTTGAAACCTTATCTTCAATAGAAGGGCAGTAACGTGGACCATTGCCTAAAATTCTGCCCTGATACATGGGTGATTTATCGAAACCCGATCTTAAAATTTCATGAACTATAGGATTGGTGTAGGTAATATGACAAGGCAACTGATGCTTTAGGGCTTTGGTATGGCTAAATGAAAACTTTGATGGTTGTTCATCACCATGTTGAACTTCCATTTTTGAATAGTCTAAACTTCTACCATCAATTCTTGGTGGAGTGCCTGTTTTCATTCGGCCCGATTCAAAGCCAAGAGAAACTAATTGCTCGGTTATACCATGGGAAGCTTTTTCACCCGTTCTGCCACCTCCAAATTGCTTTTCACCAATATGTATCACTCCATTTAAAAAAGTACCACTAGTGATGATAACAGCACCGCATGAAATAGAAAGTCCCATGCCGGTAACAACACCCTCAACCTTATTATTTTTAATAATCAAGGAGCTCACATTATCTTGCCAAAAATCAATATTGGGTGTTTGTTCCAACATTAACCGCCATTCTTCTGCAAATCGCGCTCTGTCATTTTGGGTTCGTGGGCTCCACATAGCTGCGCCTTTTGATCGATTAAGCATTCGAAACTGCAGTGCCGAATTATCAGATACAATTCCACTATATCCTCCCAATGCATCAATCTCTCTCACTATTTGTCCTTTAGCAATTCCGCCCATGGCAGGATTGCAGCTCATTTGGGCAATGGTTTGCATATTCATGGTTACAAGCAGCACCTTTGATCCCATATTGGCTGCTGCAGCGGCTGCTTCACATCCGGCATGACCGGCACCAACTACAATAACATCGTAATGATTAAACATGCTGCAAAGTTAAAACAAATAAGTATTTGAAAATTATTCCATAAGTAATTACACTTTAATCAAATTTTTCTCCTAGAACATATTTGCAATTGGTATCAATTCAGATATGGTTGATGTATAATCAGCTGCGACTACAACAATACAATTGATAAGTTATAAGTTAAAAAATTTCTAAGAATGTCTTACAATTACCCTTAAGGTTCAAGAGAAATGTTTTCATCACCGGGCTGATAATCCATGAGTGTAATAATGAACTGAAACATTTCATCTGAGGCTCTCATACTTCCTGCTCGTTCGGCAATTTCACGTGGTGGGTGAAAAGGATTATTTTTGTTATGGATGGTATTATCAAATACACCTTCAACAATGATGGTGCTGCCTGCGGGTATTTTTACCATTTTTTTAAAGGTATAAAAAAACTGCCAATTAAAGTCCCACTGTTTAATTTTAATCAATGGAATAGTATCGCCTGAGGGATTCAGGGCATAGGCCCAAAAAGATTTACCCAACTTGTGCATGTGTGGATTGATAGTCAATATGCTAATGTCTTTATTGATTCGTGCCTTGGTTATAAACCGTTTAATTTGGTTTGCAGGAATCACCAAAGGTGGTTCAATATCCGTAATTCCTAGTGTACCCATTTGTAATTCTCGAGTAAGACGACCAGGCATTTTTTTTGCGAAAAAAACATTAATTCTACTGTAATCAAAAGTATCTCTAGAGGTTGGACCATAATGAATATCTTTAAACAAAAAAGCTCCTTGTTTTTTTAGTTTAAAACCAGATAATCCTTCGGGATAATTGGTTGGCATAACACCCGGCAAATAATTTACTGCGCTTTGTGTTAAAACAGGATAGCTGCCATCATCATTGGCCACATCCAGCTCTTTATAAACTTTATCTGCTTCTATACTATCTGAACTAATCACTCTTTTGCCTGAAAAGATATCTTTTTTCATCCCATCATCATACTGTATAATATGACCGTTAACATGATGTACAACACTTGTATTTCCAGGCACAAATTCAATGGCCTTTACTATCGTATCTTGAGCAATTTGATATGGAAACTTCATTAAATAAAAGCGGTCGAGGTAATCACCTTTTAAAAACATCGTGTCGCTGTATGTTAGCACCAAGTCGGGCTTACCTAAAAATGATTTAAATTGGTAAACAGGTGCATCGGGGGCGTTTGTTAAATCACCCGGTAAACAACCTGCTTGCACCCAATCTTGCAAAATTTGAATTTCTTCATCGCTTAAAACCTGTTCGCCAACAAAGTGGGTGTATGTATAGTCGGCTGGCCAAGG
>JBILUU010000047.1:0-11663 GCA_044370815.1 Bacteroidia bacterium | reverse complement strand
CAAAACCGCTTGATTTCAAAAAAAATCAATACCTATTACAGTTGCTCAACGAAAAGGGAGAAGCCCTCAACACTCAAAAAGTGGAAAAATTTGGCACTTTCAACTACTTACAAATGAAATCCGGAAGCTATAAAGCCCAATTGATTATTGACCATAACAAAAACGGAAAGTGGGACACCGGAAAATACCTTCACAAGCAACAGGCCGAACCCATTATTTTTATGAGCGGTAGTGTCAATCTGCGCGCCAATTGGGATGTAGAGGAAGATTGGAAAATTTCAAGTGTTAAGTGATTACTATTACCAAAGCGCGGCAAACCCGAAGCTGTGATTCGTATTTTTTGATTGTTATACCAATGTGATTGATAACTTGCAACTAAAATTTACAAATCATACATCGGTATTGTCACAGATATGTCTATTTTTTATATCTTTGCAAGCTATGCTCAAAAAGAATCAAATAGTTATGCTGTTGATTGCTGTGGGGACCTTGTTGTTTTCCTGCAAAGGAAGCTACCAACGATTGCTTAAAAGCTCCAATTATGAGTTGAAGTATCAGAGGGCCATTGAGTATTACGAAAAGAAAGATTATGTAAGGGCACTGCCGCTTATGGAAGAGTTGGTAACCGTAATGAGAGGAACTGCCAGAGCCGAAAGAATTCACTACTATTTTGCACAAACCAATTACGCGTTGGAAGATTATTTGTTGGCCAGTTACCATTTCAAAGATTTTGCACGCACTTATCCGCAAAGTCAGTGGGTTGAAGAAGCCACCTATCTCAGTGCTTATTGCTTTTACCTTACATCTCCACCGTATAGTCTCGACCAGTCAAATACCATCAGCGCCATTCAAGAGATGCAAATTTTTATCAATCTTTACCCGCAAAGCAAGCATTTGCCCGATTGCAACAGCATTATCGACAAGCTGCGCTTAAAGCTCGAGAATAAAGCGTTCGATATCAGCAAACTATATTACAATACGGCCAATTATCAAGCCGCTATTGTGGCTTTTACCAATTTTTTAAAAGATTTTCCCGATAGCAAATACCGTGAAGAAGCCGGCTTTTTGCAAATAAAATCCGCTCACCTATTGGCCATTAACAGTGTTGAATCTAAAATGCCTGAGCGGCTAAAAAACACACAGGATTTATGTCAGAAGTACATTGATACCTTCCCGAAAGGAAAATTTCATGATGCCGCTGTCAATATTCTTGAAACTTCAAATAAAATATCAATAAAAAGCAAAAAACAATCATCAATAAATTAAATCATGAACTACAAAAAAGTAAACGCAGAGAATACAACTATTACACGCGATTTGCGCGACATTGACGCCAAAACAGGTAATTTGTATGAGTCATTAACCATTATTGCTAAGCGTTCAAACCAAATTGCAGCCGATATGAAAGAAGAGTTGTCGAATAAATTGAGCGAGTTTGCCTCAACATCCGATAACTTGGAAGAGATATTCGAAAATCGTGAGCAAATTGAAATTTCTAAGCACTACGAAAAACTTCCCAAACCGGTTTTGATAGCTGTTCAGGAGTTTATGGAAGATAAAATTTATTACCGCAAGCCGGAAGCTGAATAATTACCTAAATTCTGCTATTTAATAAAACGAAATATCCGAAGTGAAGATTACGCTTCGGATATTGTTGTTTCATATCGTAAAATGAAAGGCAAAAGAATTTTATTGGGAATAAGTGGGGGCATTGCGGCTTATAAATGCTGCACATTGGTGCGCTTGCTCGTTAAGCAAGGGGCATCGGTGCAGGTATTGATGACGCCTGATGCGGCTGATTTTGTGAGTCCTTTAACCTTATCGGTGCTTTCAAAAAATCCGGTTTATTCCGATTTTAAAAACAACAATCATGAATGGAACAATCATGTTGAGCTGGCTTTGAATGCCGACCTCATGATCATTGCTCCCGCAACAGCCAATACCATTGGTAAAATGGCACACGGTATTTGCGATAATCTCTTATTGGCCACCTATTTTAGTGCCAAGTGTAAGGTGATGTTTGCTCCGGCTATGGATTTAGACATGCATGCGCACAAGGCCATACAAAGCAACATCAACACGTTAACAGGATATGGTAATTATACCATACCTGCCGAAAGTGGTGAATTGGCCAGCGGACTCAGCGGAACAGGTCGTATGGCAGAGCCCGAAACAATTGCTGCGCACATCGAAAAATTTTTCAAAAAAAAAAATTCATTAAAGGGTAAACAAGTACTCATTACTGCGGGCCCTACCTATGAGGCCATCGATCCGGTAAGGTTTATAGGCAATCACTCCACAGGAAAAATGGGGCTTTCGTTGGCAACTGCTTTTGCCGAAGAGGGTGCTCATGTGGTACTCATTTGTGGTCCCGGAGTACAGCAAAGTGTGCTTCCTCAAAACATCACACGTATTGATGTAGTGGCTGCCGCTCAAATGCATGAGGCCTGCTTAAAGCATTTCAAGCAATCAGATATTACTGTCATGTCTGCTGCTGTTGCCGATTACCGGCCGGCTGAAATGGCAAGCAGTAAAATCAAAAAGAAGAGCAATGGGCTCGATTTAACTTTGGTTAAAAATGCCGATATTCTGCACGACTTGGGAACCAAGAAAAGTGCCAAACAGTTGCTGATTGGTTTTGCACTCGAAACCGATAATGAGAGGCAGCATGCGGCTGAAAAACTCAAACGTAAAAATCTTGACATGATTGTGCTCAACTCCCTCAACGACAAAGGAGCCGGGTTTGGTACCGATACCAACAAGGTTACCTTACTTTTTAAAAGCAAGAGAACAAAGGCACTTCCACTGATGAGCAAGTTGGATGTGGCCAGCGAAATTGTCAAGGAAGTTATTTCATTGAATTGAATTACAGCTGTTTTAGCGATTTCGCATTAGAAAATGTTGAATGTGGGTTCAACCGTTATTATGGCTAAGCATGCGCGCAATATCTTCTAAGTCAACATTAAACAATAAATCTATCACCGACAATTGCGCCACAAACCCTTCACCTATTTGATTGTATGTGGGTATTTCAAATGATTGATATGTCATATTTATTTCATGATGGGCAAATATTGCTTCATCATTGTATTTTTTAGCGCCTTGCCCCGATAAATATATATTGCCTCCCACTTGTTTTACCAGGTCAATATTGCGTTCGTTTTTATGAAGTTGATTGTTGCTCAATGCCGAGGCAATCCTGAGTTGTGTATGAATTCCTAGTTGATTGCAAATGCTTTTAATGATAGCCATGTTCATCAAACTTAAATTATCGTATCGCATCATTAACAGCGACTCCACTAAAGGAAACATTTGCTCGAAGTATGGCGCTTTACGATAAGCATCGGTTATTTTATTTAAGTGCTCCTTTTGCCATTGTTGAGCATAATCGGGAACTGACTCATTGTAGCTGCTGTGCATGCCTTTTAACCTTTTCAGCGGCACTGTTAGCAATACCTTGTTGCCATCTTTCCCTTTAATATAATTCTTGTTGGCAAGTCCCTTTCCGGGAATTTGCACATGGTCTAAAAAAATAAATACATCAGCCATTTTCATCTTATGAAAATAACCTAACCAAGGTAAATAATTGGGTTGATGTATAGCAACAATCACGGCTGTGTATAATTTTGAAGAAAGTTTGATAGATGAAGCTGCATTTCAATTACCACATTGCCATCACTATCAGTTTTTGATGCACCTGTTTTTTCAAATCCCAGGCTACTAAAAAAATGTATGGCTCTGCTGTTGTTTTCAAATACGTTGAGATATAAGCGTTGCAAGGTCATTACTTGAAAAGCATAGTGCATCAGCATATTGCTTGCAGCCCCTGCAACACCGGTTCCCCAGTAGGTTTTTTCTCCAATGGTGATGCCAAATTCGGCCTGTTTTTCAGAAAGATTAATTTTCATTAAACTCACCATGCCAACCGGATTTTTAGATAGTTGATGGATAATGATAAACTTTTTTTTACTGCCATCTTGAAGCGTGTTGTGGAGCCATTGTAATTGTTGATCTCGGCTTTGAGGTGCACGTTTAGAAAAATACAAACTCACTTCGGGATCGTAGTTCCATTTGGTTACGATGTCAAGAAATTTTTTTTCTAAAGGAACCAGTTCAACCAATGCTTGCTTGATATTACTTTACACTTCGCAAAAGCTCAAACGACTCGGCATATTTTACTGCAATTTGTGCTCCCCTTACCCGAGCCAAACCTCTGATGAAATCGGCATCGCAGTAGGTACGATAGTTTTGTGTTTCGTAAAACTCCAAGGCCTCACATTTCTTTTGAATATGTCTTTCCTCGAGCTTGTAAAATGCGGTAGTGCTGAAGTTGATAGTATCCCAAGGCAAATCGTAGCCATAACAAGTAAAATGTTTAAAGGCCCGCATGCCTTCCTCATAAATTGTTTGATGATCTTGATGCAAAGAGCGGCTCGATGGCATAAAAATACTACTAGGGTTAATGATGCCTCTGATTTGCACCAAATCCTCCAGAATTTCCTGCCTAAAACTTTTAAATTTTCTAACCGGATATTTCTTCAAAATCAAATTATTAGCAGGGATACCCAAATGTGCTGTTGCTTTCTTCACCTCGGTTTCAAGCGCATTTTTTGGAAAACCCTCAGGAACAGATTCCTCACAAATGGAAAAGGCAAGATAAAAAACGTTGTTTCCCTCTTCGAGCAAACGTGTAATTGTTCCACCGCAGCCCAGTTCCCCATCATCGGTATGAGGGGCTAAGATTAAAACGTTTCCTTCTTTAAGCATTTGCTAGTCTTTTGTGCCTCAAAGCTAAACTAAAAAATGATTGCAACAAAAAATCCGCGTGATGTCATATATAATTTGTATTCAATTGAATGGCGCAACGCAACAAGTAAAGAAATAGGGTAGGGAACAATAATTTCGTGTTGTGTATTTCACAATTAAACTATTTTTGCATTCTACTACAGGTGAAACGAAAATATCTCATAATAGTTAGTGCTTCTTTTCCATACGGTTTAAAAGAGCCATTTCTTGAAACGGAATTGAAGCATCATGCGCTGCATTTTGACAAGATATATTTGCTCGTTCCTAAAATTCCCAAAGATCAAAGTCATCACTTTAATTTTACCTTGCCACAAAATGTAATTGTTGCGCAGTTTTTGTACACCATAGGTTTTTGGGAAAGGTTAATGGGAATCAGATTTTTATTCAGTTTTGTTTTTTGGAAAGAGATCAGTATTGTGAGAAACAACTACCGTTTAAAGCTCAATAGAAATATAGTAAAAACTATTCTTAGCACTTTAATCAGAGCCGATCATTTTGCCGTTCAATTAAAGAAGTTTTTAAAGGTCAACAGAATTCCTTTTCATCGCACTACCTGCTATACTTATTGGTGCAACGAGTATTCATTAGGCATTGGCAATTTAAGAAGAAAGTATACCATTGCAGGTGCATTTTCGAGGGTGCACAATTGGGATCTATATTTTGAGCGTGCTCCTAATCATTATTTGCCACTCAGAAGCCGCATTTTTAAGCGCCTCGATGCTGTTTTTCCTGTTTCGGAACAGACCAAACAATACATATTGAAAAAGGTGCCTAACACAGATGCCGACAAGCTTATTGTGAGCTATCTGGGTGTAGAAAAAATAGGGGAGGTAAGACCGGAAAAGAAAGGGAAAACACTTAAAATATTGAGCTTGGCATTTTTAGGTAAAATCAAGCGCATTGATTTATTGATTGCGGCACTTGAGCAGCTCGAGGATTTTGATGTGGAATGGCATCATATCGGGAAAGGAAACGACCACTTAGATATCAAGCAGTATGCGTTTAACCGCCTTTTTAATAAAGCCAATATTAGGTATGTGCTCACTGGTGATATCAGTAAAAAGGAAGTATATGAATACTTGAATAATAATCATTTTGATGCATTGGTCAACACAAGCAGTTATGAAGGTGTGCCCGTGAGCATGATGGAGGCCTTGTCTTTTTCTATTCCAATTATTGGTACCAACGTTGGTGGGGTAGCAGAAATTATTGACAATGAAAAAAATGGATTTTTGTTATCTTCTGATCCTGAACCTGATGAAATCATTGATAGGTTAAAGCAATTATATGCCATGAGTGATGAAGATTACCTCATGATGAGGCAACAGGCCTATCATACCTGGCAATCGCGTTTTAATGCCGAGAGTAATTATTCCGAGTTGATCTACAACATGGTGCAAATGAGTAAAAATTATCAATCTTGATGCAAACACTTGCGCATATAAAATTAGGGATAAACAAAAAAGTTTACTTTGCTAGCGACTTCCATTTGGGTATTCCTAACGCTGAAAAAAGTTTGGAACGCGAGAAGAAAATAGTGAAATGGCTCAATGACATTGAGCATGATGCAGAACACATTTTTTTGGTGGGCGATATTTTTGATTTTTGGTTTGAGTATAAAACTGTTGTACCACGCGGATATACAAGGCTTTTAGGAAAAATAGCCACGCTTGCGGACAAAGGCATCAACATACATTATTTCACAGGAAATCACGACATGTGGACGTTTGGATACTTGGAGAAAGAATTGGGGGTAAAACTTTACAGAAATCCTGTTGAGGTAACTATTAATCAACACAGTTTTTTGGTAGGACATGGCGATGGCTTGGGCCCAGGCGATAACGGCTATAAGTTTATCAAGAAAGTTTTTGCCTCGCCTGTTTCACAATGGTTGTTTGCCCGCTTGCATCCTAACTTTGGAATTGCCCTTGCTGACTTTTGGTCACGAAGAAGCAGGCTGGCTAATGGTCCGGTTGATGAGGTGTTTTTAGGGGAGGATAAGGAGTGGTTGGTGATATATTGCCGAGAGGTGTTGCAGAAAAAACATTACAACTTTTTTATTTTCGGACACCGTCATTTACTTTTAGATATACCTTTGCAAAGCAATTCTCGCTACATTAATCTTGGCGACTGGTTTAAAGAACCCCATGTTGCTGTTTATGACGGACAAACCTTGCAACTAAAAAAGTGGAAAGATGAAACACTAAGCTGAGCAGTAGCCTATTGCATTTTAAAATGATTGAGGTGATAGGTTGATTAACTATTTTCCCAAATCATTATGCATCCGTAGTTCAACTGGATAGAATGCCAGATTCCGATTCTGGTGGTTGGGGGTTCGAATCCCTTCGGATGCACAAAAAATTGTTGTCATGAGTAAGCTCACAGAATTGGCCAATCAACTGCTTGGCGAGGTATCTTACCAAACTGCGCGCAGTGGTGGTAAAGGAGGACAAAATGTGAACAAAGTAGAAACAAAGGTAGAGTTGTATTTCAACATTCGGCAATCTGCGTTGCTTACCGAGGAGCAAAAATTGATGATACAGCAAAAGCACATCCACAAAATAAGCAGTGATGGTGTTTTAAAGCTGATGGCACAAGCCGCACGCACACAACTGCAGAATAAGCAAAAAGTGCAGGCCAAATTTATTGCATTAATTGTTGAAACTTTCACACCCGAAAAGCAGCGTAAAGCCACTTCGGTGCCTCAAAAATCGATTGCACAGCGCTTACTCAACAAAAAATTGCGCGCTAAAAAATTATCCGAACGTAAAATAAAATTTACTGAAGATTAATCTCGCTTATCAGGTGTTTTTTATACCGATGTAAATTTTTTAATTGGTATTATATGGTTTAAAATCAAAAAAGGCGGAAACAATAGTTTCCGCCTTTTGGTGGGCCCACTTGGAATCGAACCAAGCACCTACTGATTATGAGTCAGTTGCTCTAACCGAATGAGCTATAGGCCCTTTGTGTAAATTACTAACACAAAACGGCCGCAAAAGTATAATTTTACGCGCACTTTCAAAATAAAAAAATGAAACTCATTCATCCTGAACTAAAAAATAAACATATTGAAGCCATAATTTTTGACTTAGGGGCGGTAATTATCAATATCGACTATAACAAAACGCGCGATGCTTTTCAGCAGAAAGGTATCAAAAATTTTGATGTGCTATTTTCAAAGGCAAGACAAAGTACCTTATTCGATAGGCTCGAAAAGGGACTCATTGATGCAACACAATTCAGACATGATTTAAGGGCGCTTTCGGGCGTGCTATTAACCGATGAGGAAATTGATGCATGCTGGAATAAAATGCTGTTGCAACTGCCCAAGCAAAGAATACAATTGCTCAATGAGTTAAAGCAGCACTTACCACTTTTTTTGCTCAGCAACACCAATATCATTCATGAGAAAGCATTTGCCAAGTACATTGATGCCGAATATGGATGGCATCATTTTACCTCAATATTCAAACAAATATACTTCAGTCATCATATACACATGAGAAAACCCGACCTCGAAATTTTTAAAAAGGTTTTACATGATCATCAGCTTAATGCCTCCACAACCCTATTTATTGATGATTCTCCGCAACACATAGAGGGAGCGCTGAAAATTGGCATTAACGCATTTCACTTGACAGAAGATTTGGATATTTGCGATTTGTTTGCGTGGTAGATATAATTCACCACATCATTAGTTTATACCATTGAAAACGCTTCCGCAGGTACATAATTTTAGGCCATTGTACACAGTGTAAAATTTCTAATAAATCGATTATAGGTGCAGTCTGGAAAAGCAAACAGGTCTTCAACAACTTGATGCATATTCTAGCAGTAAGTAATGAAATACCTAATTAAATAATTTATATTGTTGCAATTGCATCCGTTATTACCTTTGATATTAAACAAATTTGATATATTTGAAAAACAAAAAATAATACCTCCATGAAAAGAATATACGTATCACTCTTTTTAGTTTTATTGATTCAGTTTAGTAAGGCCCAATGTCCGGGTTGTATCATCGATCAGGGTTGTACAATCTCACCTGCTGCCCCTGCGCTGTGTCCGGCCACTTTACCCGATGGTATGCTCAATACGCCCTATGATGAAAATGTTACTTTTTACATGCCTGCGCAATTTACCACCTCGGGTGTTAATGTTACGCTCAATCAAATTACGGTTACCGGAATTACCGGTATGCCGCAAGGGCTCAACTGGCAAACAAGTGCTTCACCAACCAACATATTTTACCCCTCGGCCAACCCGCCCGCTACTGAACGCGGTTGTGTAAAAATGTGCGGAACACCAACTGTTTTCGGGCAGTTTAACATCATTGTTTCCGTAGTAGCAGAAGTATCAACACCTTTTGGCCCTGTTACGCAAAATGAAACTTTTTCGCTGCCTATCAACATCAATTCTCCTCCTGGTGCCAATGCAAGCTTTAGCTACAATCCCTCTTTTGGTTGTACTCCTGTAGATGTAACTTTTGAAGGACTAATTGTTGCTAATGGCCTAGAGCAGGTTACTTACAATTGGAATTTTGACAACGGAAATACTTCAACACTGCAAGTTCCACCGACACAAACTTATGCAGTGCCTGATACATACTACGTGTCACTCACCACCAAAAAATATGCTTACCGCCTTTCGCAAGTGAGTGTAACCACTACAGGTACAAATTGGTGTGGCGATCTTGAAGAACCTAGTTTCCCGTTCGTAGGTTGCACAAGCAGTCCCGATATTTATTTTGAATTAACCAACAACGGTGCTACACAAACTTCGGGTACAATTGACGACCAAAATAGTCCAAGCTTTTCGGGCCTGAGTTATATTCTCACTGCACCATTAATTTCATTGCAGTTTTATGATGAAGATTTAATTTCTGGCAACGATAATTTAGGTGTATTCTTATTTTCTGTTACCACCCCCGGAACATTTAATATATCCACAAGTGAGCTTGTGGGAACATTGACTATTGATACTGTATTTTCGCAACAGTTTACTGATATCGATACAG
This sequence comes from Bacteroidia bacterium, assembly GCA_044370815.1. Taxonomy (GTDB): domain Bacteria; phylum Bacteroidota; class Bacteroidia; order UBA4408; family UBA4408; genus CAIKXD01. Next base: position 1,837 of record JBILUU010000047.1, on the reverse strand, counting down.
TGATTGTATATCCTTTGCCGGCAATACCTTCAGTTTCGGCCTCAGGTGCTATAAGCTTTTGTCAGGGCGATTCGGTAACGCTTTCGGTACCTGCCAACAACAGCACTTTTCAGTGGTACCTCAACGATACTACAATACTGATTGGTAATGTACAACCTGATTTAACCATCAGTAGCACAGGAGCATACAGTGTAGTTGAGACTAATGCATTTGGATGCAGCAATATTTCAGCCAATCAACAGGTAACTGTCTTTCCTTTGCCTGCTTCGCCTAATTTATTTGTTAACGGAGGAAGCATCAATAGTTCTGCTACCGGCAATATACAATGGCTTTTTAATGGCGATAGCATACCGGGTGCCACGCAACCCAACTTACTGTATGCCGACACCGGCATTTATACCATTGTGGTAACCTCTGCCAACGGGTGTGTGAACTCTGCCTCAATCAATATTACAACACCAAGTGGCGTGTATCAAATAAGCGGCAATCAATCATTTGCGGTGTATCCTAATCCGGCAAATGATGTGCTGTTCATTAATGCAGGGCATACTTTAAACCAAGCAATCAACATTATTATTACCGATATCAGTGGTGCAGTAGTTTATTACGAAACGGAAGTACTCATTGATCATCAAGCCAAAGGAATTGACATTAGCGCACTCAGCAGTGGGGTTTATTTCATTAGTTTGCAAAGCAATACATCAAGGCAAACACAAAAAATGAGCGTGATAAGGTAAGCTGCTTGGCTCATGCCCATATTAATTGTGAGGCTTGTTGGTGTTGTCAAATTTGGGATGTATTGTAATACGCTCCTCAAATAGTATATTTGCGCTTTAAGCTTTGTCATTGAAAACTTATTTAAGGCTTGTTGGTTTTGCGCCTCCTTTAGGCAAATATCTCCCCGAATATCTTGTGTACACGCTGTTTGGTGTAGTATTCGGGTTGCTCAATTTTACACTGTTTATTCCGCTGCTCAACCTGCTTTTTACCACCTACCCCGAGCCCGAATTGGTAACAATGCCAGTGTTTACACTTAGTATCGATTACTGCAAACAACTGTTTAACTTTTACTTTTACAACATCATCAATGAAGGTGGAAAAATTGCTGCGCTGCAATATGTTTGCCTTGTTATTTTTTGCTCGGTGTTGCTAAGCAACTTATTCAAATTTTTATCGCAACGCGTGCTCACCTCGGTACGTTCGCGATTGGTAAAGAATATTCGTGAGGCAGTATTCAACAAAATTACCGATAGCGACATTCGATTTTTTTACATGCACCGCAAAGGCGATTTAATTTCTACGTTGAGCAACGATGTGCATGAAGTTGAAAACTCGGTGGTAAGCTCACTGCAAGTAATTATCAGGGAACCTTTTATGCTGATAGGATTTTTTGTGCTCTTGTTTTCAATGTCGGCACAACTTACCTTGTTTACTCTTTTGCTATTGCCTGTTTCTTTTTTATTGATTGCTCAAATCACCAAACTACTAAAAAGAGACGCCCTGCGTAGTCAAGATTTATTGGGACACATCATGGGTACAATTGATGAAACAATCTCGGGCATCAGAATCATTAAAGCATTTAACGGACAAGAGCATATCAAGAAAAAGTTTGATGTGCAAAATAATACCTATCGCGGTTTACTCAAATCGGTCATTAATAAGCGTGAATTGGCCTCACCCATGAGCGAATTTTTAGGTGTGTCGGTGCTTACCTTGGTATTTTATTATGGCGGAAAATTGGTGCTCGATCAAGCGGGCGATTTATCGGCAAGCGAATTCATTACCTACATTGCCCTTTACTCACAAATACTCATTCCCGCTAAAAATATTTCAACTG
>JBILUU010000372.1:0-3177 GCA_044370815.1 Bacteroidia bacterium | reverse complement strand
TGAATTTTTATTCATAAGTGTTTGTTTTTAATGGTATTCATGCTTTCGCTTTGCTCAGGTGATTCTTTTTTTTCAAGACAAAAGAATGAGAATTTTATTTGAAACAAGTTTTTAAAATATATTTATAACCAATTATTAATCAGGTAGTTAAAATGTAGTTAGATGGAATTAAGCAATAGGAGGTTTGAAGAACCGAGCTACTTGATTTAGTTGGGTTAATCCCGATACTACTTGAAATTTGTCTAATAAGGTTTAGCCCTAATTGGACTAAATTGAAGATGTAATCGGCATAAAAATATGATTTACAGTTTCTCTATCGTTTACGCATTTTTAATACGTAATCTGGGTTAAAGAACAATTTCAAATATCTGCAACCAAAATCTTCAGGCTTTTGTATTTTTGCAAACAAATTGTTGCATACGCTCAGCAGCATGATAAACAATAAATTTCTGATCGTTGATTATTTACATATTTTTAGTTTAAATATTAAAATAAGAGCAACGAACAGCGCATTAATTTATTGCTTTACAAATGTTAAAGTGTCGCTATTTTTTGCATCATTAACGAGCACATGGTAAATACCTTTGGGTAGTTCTCTCACATTAAAAATTTGATTGCCACTAATCATTTGAGATGAACTAATCACCTCTTGACCGATGCTGTTGAATACAGTAATGTTTACAGGGCCATTGGATTTAGGATTAACTTGTATGGTAATATTATCGCTGCTAGGATTTGGGTAAATGCTAAAAAGCTTACTTTGAATTTCCTCGATACCCGCGCCAACCGCATTTACGATTGAGCCGTTGTAGGTGCAATTGAATGGAGTGTTACAAACAAAATGATTCAAAAAGGTTCTTATTTTTACCATCGTTGTATCAAAGTATGGTGCCGAAGAAGGCACATGTCCTTGTCCTTCATAAATTTCAAAACAAGTGGGGATGCCCGCTTCAACAGCTTTGGCATTTACCGAGGAACTTCCATCTACTTGCAATAGTGGATACAGACCTATAAGTGTAATTACAGATGAACCAAAAGGAACGGTTTGATCACTGGTGCCATGAAAATTGATTACGGGCTCATCACCGGGTTTCATCCAGGCCGTATCACCAAGTGCTCCACAAATATTAATGATTGCTTTTACTTCGGAGGAATATCCAGGGTTACCGCTAGTGCCCTCAATGCCGCCTGTTAGGCCGGGTTGTCCAACCATATCAATAAAACTTGGTATTTCAGCAACTTCATCAAGGTAGGCCATTTGTAAAGCAATGAAACCACCTGCTGATACACCGGCAAAAAAGATATTGGTGGTATCAATTTTATAAGTGTTTCCTCCGGTTGCCGCATTCTTTCTAAAAAAGCGCACAGCAGCTCTGCCATCATGTACCCCACGCATTACTGCTTCTGTAGCATCTGATGAGTCAGGGCCGGGGAAAGGTAAACCATTCATCCCTAATCGATACTCGATTGATGCTGCCACATATCCTAATTTAGCCAGTTCATTGCATATTGGCACAACATCAGCGCCTGTTTTGGATCCACCAATGAAACTACCACCATGGGCAACTAATACTAAGGGGCGGAGCGATGCTGTATCTCCGTTTGGCTCGTATATATCGAGTTCTAATTGCTGTGTGGCTCCCGTTACGGCCACGTTGGAACCGTAGGTAACATTGCTCGTTAAGACAGGACTTGCCGGAAATACATAATTAAAATATCTTTCTCCTGCACACTGTGCATGACTGATAGCGGGCGCAAAAAGAGCAATAGAAAGTAAGGTAATGTAAAGTTTTTTCATTGAGTTTTTTTTGTAAAAGTAATAATTTAATGAAATGTTGATTTAAAATTTAAGTCCAATATTTAATCCTGGAATGACGCCTCTAGATTTGTAGGTGGCTTCAAACTGAGTTTCAAGATTGATATCGGTTCTTTTAAAGCCCTCGACATATAATAATGAGGCATCAATGTATAACCATTTATTAAATGAAACGGAGATGCCGGTTGTTAATCCTAATTTATCGCTGTCAGGAGTTTCGGGGGTTACATAGCCATCTTGCACAGGTGTTTGATCATAGTATGCACCGGCTCTTATGGTGATTAGCTCATTGAGTTGATATTGTAAACCGGTTCTGAAAATAAATGAGTTTTTGTAAAGGCGCGGAGAGGCTAAATCTTTTAACTTGTCGCTATTTTTAGCAAAATCAATTTTTAAAGAATCGTAGGCGCTCCATCCAACATAATTAATATCGGCTGTTGCCGTTGTTTTCTCATTGATTTGGTAAGCCGCACCTACTCCCCACATGAAAGGAAGATTAAGCTGCGTATTGAAACTACTATCTTGAAAATATTGACTCACTGCATCTGCAGCTGTGAAGTCAGCGGTGCCATTTTCAACTTTTACCTTTACCGATGAGCGGAAATTGAGCCCAAGCTTTAGGCGATCGGTTGCCTTGAAATAAATTCCTGTATTAAAACCTTGACCTGATGCCTTCCCAATTAAATTGACTTCACCATAATTTGACAAGCTGTCCTGAATAGGCAGTGCTCTACGAAGATTGAAACCTCCGTTCGCAAAAATATATCCAAAACCAATACCTAATCGGTCTGAAATTTTATACGATATAGTTGGTTGGTAGAAAAATGTTCGCAAGCTGATTTCTCTGATTAAAAACTTACCCTTCCAGTCATCATCCCATTGTATGCGACTTCCAAACGGGTTGTATAGGCCAAAACCGAATGAAATTGGGGAAGATTTTTTGAATTTATAATGCGCATATACAGTGAGTGGTGTTCCCATATGATTCATAGTTTGTGCACTGTAGGTGCTGCTGGGATCAAGGTAAACTGTACGGGGGAAAACAAATGCTGCACCGGCCGAAAAACTACCTATAGAGTCAACAAAAATGAGTGTGCCCGGGTTAAATACAATGGCTGAATTGTCGAGCGGAAGTGCTATTCCACAGTGGCCCATAGCGGTTTGCTTTTGTCCTTGCAGGTTAACCTGAAAGCCACCTGCCCACAGCAAAGTGGGCGATAACAGACATGTCACAGCGGTGTATATCAATTTTATGATTGGTCTTTTTGTTTGCATATTGGCTTCAAATGAACAAAAAATTATTCAAGAATAAAATTGAAAGTAGCGATAGCCCGCAAACCCAAAAAAAAAATTAATTTTGC
>JBILUU010000371.1:0-3184 GCA_044370815.1 Bacteroidia bacterium | reverse complement strand
CCAAGCACGAGTTTGATGACGCACTAGAACACTGTTACAGAAATAAAATTGAAAAGCTTTTTTAAATTTCAGCCAATGAGTTGCTTACTAAAACTTAACTGTAAGGCCCGCAGACACTAAAGGCCCACCCAAACCAATTTCGGCATTCAAGCCAAAAGTATCATCGAAGAAAAGGCGACCCCCCAAGGCCAAACGAACCGACACTGGAAATAATTGCAAAATTTCATCATTGCTGTTTAAACTGCCTCCCTGATCGTAATATACGCTGTACTTGTAGCCAATGCCTCCTCCTATGTAGGGATCAAATTTCTTTGAGGTGCCAAAATGATAGTTGATGCGAGGCAAAGCCCTTATTTTTGTGAATCCTCTGTTTAGATAGGCGCCAGTCAATGCAGACTGATATCGAACAGAAGCATCAGCATAGGTAAATTCAAAACCAATGCCCAAATTGTCGGAAATCATGTACTCACCTCTTGCTCCAATGTGATTAGTGTTCCTTAAGGCTTGATTCGAGCGAGAAGATGAAAGGAAAAATGCATTAAAATAAGGCCAGCCGTATGAAGCATCAATGATAAAGTCTCCATTTTTAATACAATTATTACTTACAAATTCTTGATTGTTTTGAGACTGTGCAAGAACTAATTGTTCACCCGAAAAAAGTGATACACTTAAAGCTATTACCGTAATTATTTTGCGCATTGATTTTATGTTTCAGTTTGAAAAAAAAATATAGTTGACTTGTAAATGATTTGCCTTTAATATTATGGTCATAAAGGTAAGGTAAAAATTCGTTTCTTGTACACTAAAAATGTTTTTTGCTATCTTGCCAAAAAAATAATCATCACTTTTAATTTCTAAATCACATGAAAATAATCGATATCAAAGCCATGCGTGGTCCAAATTATTGGAGCATCAGACGTCATAAATTAATTGTGATGAAAATTGATCTCGAAGAAATGGAGGAAATGCCGACAAATAAAATTGATGGTTTTGCCGAAAGATTAGAAAAAATGTTTCCTACTATGTACGAACATCAGTGTAGCGAAAATAAGCCGGGAGGATTCTTTCAGCGTGTTCGAGAAGGCACATGGATGGGTCATGTAATAGAGCATGTAGCACTTGAGATACAAACGCTTGCAGGCATGGATACAGGTTTTGGGCGCACCAGAACAACAGGTGAACATGGGATATATAATGTGGTATTTAATTACGAAGAGGAAAAGGTAGGCATTTATGCTGCAAAGGCAGCGGTTAGAATTTGTCAAGCAATTGCCGATAATCAAAATTATGATTTGGCCGATGATATTCAAACAATGCGAGAAATAAGAGAAGATGAAAGATTGGGCCCAAGCACCGGATCAATTGTTGATGAAGCCAAATCACGCGGTATTCCTTGGATACGTCTCAATCGACACAGTTTGGTACAGTTGGGATATGGAGTCAATCAAAAAAGAATTCAAGCCACTGTGAGTAGCACTACAAGCAATATTGCTGTTGAGATTGCCTGCGATAAGGAAGAAACTAAAAATTTATTGGAGGCTGCCTCTATCCCTATTCCGCGCGGAACAATTATTTATGATGAAGAAGACATGGATGAGGCAATCAAGCGAATTGGTTATCCCATAGTAATGAAACCTGTAAATGGTAATCACGGTCGCGGTGCTACCATCAATATACAAAATAGAGAGCAAGCAATTGAGGCCCTTGCAGCTGCCAAAAAAATTAGCAGGGGGGTAATTTGCGAAAAGTTTATTACCGGTTTCGATTTTCGATTGCTTGTTATTAATTACAAACTTGTGGCTGCAGCAAAAAGAACACCTGCATGTGTTGTAGGTGACGGAAAGTTAACTATTAAGGAACTTATAGACATTGTAAACAGTGATCCACGAAGGGGATATGGTCACGAAAAAGTGCTAACTGCAATTAAGTTAGATGAAATGACAATGAATATATTGAAGGATAAAAATCTAACGCTTGAGGATGTGCTTCCGAAGGATGAAATTTTATATCTCAAAAAAACAGCAAACCTTAGCACCGGTGGTACCTCTACAGATGTTACCGATATAGTGCATCCATACAATGTTTTTATGGCCGAGCGTATTGCAAAAATTATCGGATTAGATATTTGCGGTATTGATATCATGGCTCCCGATTTGAGCTCACCCATCAAAGAAAATGGAGGTGCGGTGTTGGAGGTAAATGCAGCTCCCGGTTTTAGAATGCATATTGCCCCGGCCGAAGGACTTGCTCGAAATGTGGCAGAACCTGTTATCGATATGCTTTACCCTCCGGGCAGCACTGCACGTATTCCAATCATTGCGGTTACCGGCACAAACGGTAAAACTACAACCACGCGTTTGATGGCGCATATTGTAAAAACAATGGGACATAAGGTAGGATTTACAACTACCGATGGGATATATGTGCAAAACCGTATGCTTGAGCAAGGCGATTGCACAGGTCCTGTAAGTGCAGAGTTTATACTCAAAGATCCAACGGTTGATTTTGCTGTGCTAGAGTGCGCGCGCGGTGGCATCCTGAGGGCAGGTTTAGGATTTCATAAGTGCGATATTGCAATTGTAACCAATGTAGCTGCCGATCATCTTGGATTAAAAGATATCAATACACTTGAGGACATGGCCCGCGTAAAAGCAGTAGTTCCCGAAAGCGTAATGCCCGGTGGATATGCCATTTTAAATGCTGATGATGACCTTGTTTACAACATGCGTAAAAGTTTAGATTGCAAGGTTGCCTTATATAGTTTAGATGAAAATAATCCGCGTATTGTTGAGCATTGTAATAGGGGCGGACTTGCAGCTATTGTTGAAAATGGCTATGTAACAATTTGCAAAGGAACATGGCGCATCAGAGTAGATAAGGTGGTGAATATTCCGCTTACATTTAGTGGTAAGGCTATATTCATGATACAAAACATTTTGCCAACTTTAATTGCAGGGTTTATTAGAAATTTTAAAATTGAAGACCTGCGTCTCGCACTCGAAACTTTCATTCCTTCTCCTACACAAACTCCAGGCAGAATGAATTTGTTCCAATTTAAGAAATTCCAGGTGATGGTTGATTACGCGCACAATACAGCGGGCTTTCAAGCAGTGGGTAAGTTTCTTGATAAAATTGAAGCAGCGCCAAAGATTGGCATCATAGCTGGGGTGGGCGATAGAAGAGA
>JBILUU010000370.1:0-3188 GCA_044370815.1 Bacteroidia bacterium | reverse complement strand
AATTGGTATGGTGGAAATAACTATGCCGATAAAATAGTTGAAGATTATAAGATCAGAAATTATTTGAATGCCCGTTTGGCGAAAGGTAGTATTTCAAAAATCATTATTGAAAGAACTTTAAAATTAATTACAGTTACGATCAATACTGCACGTCCGGGTATCATCATCGGAAAGGGTGGTAAAGAGGTTGATAAATTAAAAGAGGAGTTGAAGAAAATTACCAAGAAGGATGTTCAAATCAACATTTTTGAAATAAAGCGTCCTGAGCTCGATGCTCAATTGGTTAGCGATAGCATAGCACGTCAAATTGAAGGCAGGATTTCATTTAGAAGAGCAATTAAAACTGCAATAGCTTCTTCTATGAGAATTGGTGCTGAAGGTATCAAGGTTAGTATTTCAGGTCGTTTGGCAGGTGCAGAAATGGCAAGAACCGAACACTATAAAGAAGGTAGAACACCACTGCATACATTCAGAGCCGATATCGACTATTCATTATCAGAGGCTCATACAACCTACGGCAGACTGGGTGTAAAAGTATGGATCTGCAAAGGTGAGATTTATGGAAAAAGAGATTTATCTCCAAATATAGGTCAATCTGCCTCAGCGGGAGCTTCTGCAGGAAAAACGGATAGAAACGCACCTTCAAGAGGAGGGAGTGGAAAGCCGAGAGGTGGAGCATCCGGAGTTGGAAAAAAAAGAAACAATAAATAAAGTAAAGATTTTTTGATTATCAATAATATTTAAAAGAGATGCTACAGCCAAAAAGAACGAAGTATCGTAAGATGCACAAAATGAAGATGAAGGGTAACGCTAATCGCGGTAACCAGATTGCATTGGGTTCATTTGCGATTAAAGCTGAAGAAGGTGCATGGATCACGGCAAGACAAATTGAAGCAGCGCGTATCGCTGTTACCAGGTTCATGAAAAGAGAAGGTCAAATATGGATACGTATTTTCCCTGATAAGCCAATTACCAAAAAACCTGCTGAGGTTCGTATGGGTAAAGGTAAAGGTGCCCCTGAATATTGGGTGGCTGTTGTGAAGCCGGGAAGAATTATTTTTGAAGCTGATGGTGTACCTTTGGCAACTGCTAAGGAGGCATTGCGATTGGCTGCTCAGAAATTGCCCATTACTACTAAATTTGTCGTAAGAAGAGATTACAAAGAAGATACCGTATAACAAACGTTAAGTAAAACATCATACAATGTTAAAACAATCAGTCATAAAAGAGTTCAATGATAGCGAGTTAAACGAGCGCTACACTGCTGAATTGGCATCACTTTCAAAAATGAAAATGAACCACGCCATTTCACCTTTGGAGAACCCTTTAATCATCAGAACAACAAGAAAAAATGTTGCACGTTTGGCAACCGAAATTACTAAAAGAAAAAACAAATAATCATGGAAAGAAACCTTCGCAAAGAAAGAATAGGTTTAGTAGTAAGCAATAAGATGGATAAGTCTATCGTTGTATCTATTGAGCGTAAGGTAAAGCACCCTAAGTACGGGAAATTCGTTAAGAAAACATCAAAATTTGTTGCTCATGACGAAAATAACTCCTGCAGCATAGGTGATACAGTTAAAATTATGGAAACCCGCCCGCTCAGCAAAACAAAAAACTGGCGTTTGGTTGAGGTATTAGAAAAGGTTAAATAAAATTCTATTCAGGATTAATATAGTATAAAATGATACAACAGGAATCAAGGCTATCAGTAGCAGACAACAGCGGAGCAAAGGAAGTACTTTGCATTCGTGTGTTGGGTGGAACCAAAAGAAGATATGCTTCAGTTGGCGACAAAATTATCGTAAGTATTAAACACAGCTTACCAAGCGGAAACGTAAAAAAAGGTACCGTTTCTAAAGCTGTTGTTGTGAGAACTGCAAAGGAGGTTAAGCGTCAGGATGGATCTTATATTAGATTTGACGACAATGCTGTAGTTCTTCTTAATGCTTCTGATGAAATGAGAGGAACTCGTATCTTTGGCCCGGTTGCCAGAGAATTAAGAGAGAAACAGTTTATGAAAATAGTTTCATTGGCCCCGGAGGTGCTTTAATCAATACAAAATCATGCAAACTAAATTACACATAAAAAAAGGCGATACGGTAAAAGTAATAGCCGGTGACTCAAAAGGTCAAGAAGGCAAGGTGCTGGAAATCGATCGCGCCAGTTTAAGAGCAATAGTTGAGGGTGTTAACATGGTATCTAAGCATGCTAAGCCATCAGCTTCGCAACCACAAGGTGGCATTATCAAAAAAGAAGCATCTATTCACATCTCTAACCTAATGCTTTCGCTTGGTGGTAAAACAACCAAAGTAGGTAGAAAAAGAATTGATGATGGTAAAATAGTACGTTACGCTAAAAAAACAGGGGAGGTTATAAAATAATGACTTACGTTCCAAGACTTAAAGAAAAATACGCGAAGGATGTAGTTCCAGCGTTGAAAAAGCAGTTCGAGTACAAAAGTTCTATGCAGGTACCTCGATTGCAAAAGATTTGCATCAATCAGGGAATTGGTTCAGCAGTTTCTGACAAGAAGTTGATAGATTCTGCCTTGAATGACCTTGCTACAATTACAGGACAAAAAGCAGTTGCAACCAAATCTAAGAAAGATATTTCTAACTTTAAGCTTCGTAAAGGTGTTCCAATTGGAATCAAAGTTACCTTACGTGGTGATAAAATGTATGAATTTCTTGACAGATTAATTTCTGTTGCTTTACCACGTATTCGTGACTTCCGCGGAATCAACGAAAAGTCTTTTGATGGCAAAGGAAATTACACGATGGGTGTTACAGAGCAAATTATATTTCCTGAAATACAAATCGATAAAGTAAATAAAATAATGGGTATGGATATTACATTTGTAACATCTTCTCCAACAGATGCCGAGGCTTTTGCATTGTTAAAGCAGTTTGGCTTACCATTTAAAAACCAGAAAAACTAAGAAGTAACATGGCTAAAGAATCAATGAAGGCAAGAGAAGTAAAAAGAGTGAAACTTGCCGATCAGTTCGCTGAAAAAAGAGCTGCTCTTAAAGCTGCCGGTGACTATGTTGGCTTGCAGAAATTACCAAGAAATTCTGCTCCAACAAGACAAAGAAATCGTTGCAAACTAACCGGTAGACCAAGAGGATACATGAGACATTTCGGTCTTTCACGTATCACTTTTAGAGAGATGGCGTTAAATGGTAA
>JBILUU010000063.1:0-10772 GCA_044370815.1 Bacteroidia bacterium | reverse complement strand
AAATGCCAATGGCACAAAAAAGTAAATAGGTAGCCAACAAGGCGAGAATTCCGATAAGTGTTATTTTAATAAATTTCATGGCTTTGTTTTTTTTGTTGAACAAATTTAAATAAAACATACATTCGTTAAAAATGATTTCAGTTTAATTGGATGAAGGAAAAGTTTTTAGAGGAGCTGAATAAGTACTTTGGTCATAGCGCTACCAAAGGGCAGCAAATGCTCATGCAGCAGTTGGCGTCATTCATGTTAAGCGAAATTCAAGATGAGCTTTTTGTCATTAAGGGTTATGCGGGTACGGGAAAAACCTCACTCGTGAGTGCCATGATTAAGAGTTTGTCAACGGTTAAATTTCAATCGGTATTATTGGCTCCAACAGGTAGAGCGGCTAAGGTATTAACGCAATACTCGGGTAAAAATGCCTACACCATCCATAAAAAAATTTACAAGCCGGTAACCAACTCAAAGGGACAAGGAGCATTTATTTTGCAACCTAACCTACATAAAAACACCTTGTTTATCGTTGATGAGGCATCAATGATAGGTGATGGCAGTAATGCTACTGAGGGCAAGTTGTTTGGCAACAGAAGTTTACTTGAAGATTTACTGATGTACGTTTATAATGGCGAAAACTGTAAGCTCATTATGATTGGTGATACTGCGCAGCTTCCACCAGTTGGGATGTCTGAAAGCCCGGCCTTAAATGCCGAGTATTTGAAAAGGAACTTTCATTGTAATGTATATCAATTTGAGCTCACAGAAGTAGTTCGTCAGGCCGATGACAGCGGCATTTTAAGCAATGCCACAATAATCAGAAACATGATCAGAGTGGAGAACTCAGATGTGCCTGCTTTTAAAATTAAAGGATTTAAAGATATCATAAAATTACCGGGTGCCGAGCTGGTAGATGCCATCAACGATGCATACAAAAAGTATGGCGATGACAATACCATTGTGATTTGCAGAAGTAACAAACGTGCTAACATCTACAACCAAGAAATAAGGCGTAGAATTAAATTTCATGAGGAAAGTATCAGTACCGGAGATTATTTGATGGTGGTAAAAAATAATTACTATTGGCTAGGCGATAAAGACAAAACAAGTTTTATTGCGAATGGTGATATTGCCGAAATTGTAAGAATTAAAAAGCGCGATGTAGAAAAGTTCGGGTTTAAATTTGCTGATGTTACATTACGATTGGTGGATTATCCTGATGAGCCGGAGTTTGATGCTAAGATTTTACTCGATACCATTGATACCGATGCTCCTGCGCTTACACAGGAACAAAATAATAAACTTTTTAACGAGGTGATGGAGTTTCATGCTGATGTTGAAAGCAAACAAGCGCGAATTCAAAAGGTGAAGCAAGATCCTTTTTTTAATGCGCTTCAAGTAAAATTTGCCTATGCCATTACCTGTCACAAAGCACAGGGTGGGCAGTGGAATGCTGTGTTTATTGAGCAAGGATACCTTACCGATGAAATGGTAAATACCGAATTTAAAAGATGGCTATATACTGCTATTACCAGGGCTGTAGACCAATTGTATTTGATCAACTTTAACCAAAAGTTTTTTCCTGAATTTGAGCAGGAGTAAATCAGTATAAAAAATCGACTGTTGAGAAAACAAGTTGTATGGGGCTAAAATTTTTTTTAGCAGATTAATTTTGATAGCTATTTGTGTATACCTTTAACCATCTTTTTTAATTATTTTTTTCACCCTATTTTTATTTAGCATGAACTGGACCAAAATTAAGTGGATGCTTGCAGGAGCAGGCATTTCCATTCTTGGCGTAATTGCCTACAACAATATTGATAAAATTAAATCAATATTATTCAGCAGTAAAGACAAGTATGAATTTCAACAAATCAATCCCGAATTTGCACGCTATATATCGGCATTTACTACGGGATACATCTCTTCAGGTTCGGTCATTAAAATAAAGTTTACTTCACAACTATTGGAGAGTGTTCCCATCAACAAGCCCATTGCCGAAGAACTATTTGAATTTGATGATGATATTGCGGGTACAACCTACTGGTCAGATGCACAAACTATTGTGTTTAAACCCGCCAAACGATTGCCTGCCGGGAAGTCTTACCGATGTAATTTTCATTTGAATAAATTAGTGAATGTGGAGTCTGAGTTGGAAGAATTTGAGTTTGGTTTCAATGTGGTGAAGCAGTCAATCAAAGTAGAGTTTGTAGGTCTCAAATGCTATGATGCCAACGACTACAGTTTTTATAAATCATCAGGCGCGCTTTACACGGCAGATTTTGCAGAATCATCACTGGTTGAGAAAGTGCTAAACGTTGTTTACGAGGGCAAGGCAATGCGTATTCAGTGGATGCACGATCAAAAAGGAACTACGCATCGCTTTTATGTGGATAGTATTCCTCGAGGTACTAACTCCAATAATAACTTATATTACAATTGGGATGCAGAGGCTATAGCGTTGGAAGAAAAAGGTAAACAGGAGTTTAGAATTCCTGCTAAAAATGAGTTTTCTCTTTTGTCAGTAGATGTGGTGAGCAGCCCTGAGCAGTATATTCACCTTTGTTTTTCTAACCCTTTGAATACCGCACAATCACTTGAGGGACTCATTAGCTTGGGCGAATTTAAAAACATGAAATTTTTGGTTGAGCAAAATGAGGTAAGGGTATATCCTGACGAAATTAAAACAGGAACATTCAATTTGACGGTGAGCAAAGCAGTGCGTGATGGATCTGATAAAACATTAGGTCAAGAAGAGTTGCGACAAATTATGTTTGAGGAAAGCAAGCCAAAGATTACATTTTCCGGAAATGGAGTGATTTTGCCTTCAAGCAATGGCATGAGTATTCCTTTTGAAGTGGTCAATCTTAAAGCTGTTGATGTAAGAATAGTTAAGTTATACGAAAAGAATGTACTACAATTTTTACAAGTTAATCAGCTTGATGGAGATCAGGAAATGGCAAGGGTAGGAAAAACGGTGTTAGAAAAAACAATCAGTTTAGGCATCACCAATCCTGCTGATTTCAAGGTTAAGAAGAAATTCTCACTTGATTTAAGCAGCTTGATTGAAGCAGAGCAGGGGGCTATTTATAAAGTAAGTTTGAGTTTCAAAAAGAAGTATTCCACTTATCCTTGTGGGGGAGAGGTTAATACCGATAATCTTGAAACTGAAGAGCTGAAGGAGAAGGTAATCAGCAATCAAAGCTATCAATACTTTTATGACTATTACAGTTACTACGAAGAAGGAGAAGATTATGATTGGAATGAAAGAGAAAACCCGTGCAATGCTTCCTACTATAACAGTTATAGCACCACAGTATCTAAAAATATTATTGCCGCTGACATTGGACTCACGGTAAAGAAGGGCAATGACGGCAAGTTATTTGTGGCCACTGCCAACCTGCTTACTGCAGAACCAATGCCCGGTGTGGAAATAGAGTGCTATGATTTTCAGCAGCAGCTGATTGAAAAAACTGAAACTAACAGTGAGGGACAATTGTTTTTTGCTCCATCAGAAATGCCGTTTTTTATTGTAGCCAAAAAAGATAAACAAAGAGCTTATCTGAAATTGGAAGATGGAAACGCGCTATCGCTCACCGTATTTGATACCGATGGATATAGTGTTGACAAAGGAATTAAAGGATTTATTTATGGAGAGCGCGGTGTTTGGCGTCCGGGTGATACCTTGTTTTTGAGTTTTATTTTAGAGGATAGGTTAAAGGTGCTTCCTCCTAATCATCCTGTTATTTTTGAATTATATAATCCGCAGGGTGTGTTATATGAAAAGATACTTAAATCAAAGGGGACAGACGGATTTTATACATTTAAAATAAATACTGATAAGAATGTTCCTACAGGCAATTGGTCGGTCTCATGTAAAGTAGGTGCGAGTGTATTCTCAAAGAATATTCGCATCGAAACTGTGATGCCCAACCGATTAAAAATCAATGTAACTATTGGTGATAACAAATTGGTACATGCTAAGTCAGACCAACAATTAAAGATACAGGCCTCATGGCTTACAGGCGCAATTGCAAGGAATTTGAGAGCTACTGCTGAGGTTACACTAACATCACAGGAAACAGTGTTTGCGGCATGGAAAAATTATCATTTTGATGATGTTACCCAACGATTTGAGTCGGAAAAAATTACCCTTTTTGATGGTAAATTGAATGATCAGGGTGCAGTTAGCCTTCCTTTGCAGATGAATGTGAAAGGTAATGCAGCCGGTATGTTGAGAGGAAATTTAATCACCCGTGTATATGAAGGTGGAGGAGCGTTTAGTGTAGATCGATTAAAATTTGCTTACGCTGCTTATGAGCAATTTGTGGGGATTCAAACACCTGAAGCAAAAGATCAAATCATCTTTACCGATACGAAACAAGAATTCAAGGTAGCTACTGTAAATTACCTTGGACAGCCAATAAATAGTAATAAATTGCAAGTGACTGTGTACAAGTTGAGTTGGCGCTGGTGGTGGGATCAGTACGAAGATGAGTTTGCCAATTATGTGGCTTCAGATTTTCATGAACCCGTATATACCGAAGAGATTAAAACCGTAGGAGGTAAGGGAAGTTTTTATCTTAATATTAAAGAAAAAGATTGGGGACGCTATCTCATCAGGGTGCGCGATCTTGAGGGAGGTCATACGAGTGCCGTGATCGCTTATTTTGATCAAGCGAATTACCTCAGCAGAGGAGGACCAGATAATAAAATTGTTGCTAACATGTTGCAATTTTCAACTGTAAAAGAAAGCTATGCCTGCAATGAGGAGGTAACGGTGAATATACCTTCTCCAAAAGGTGGAAGGGCCTTAGTTACGATTGAAACAGGAAGTAAAATTTTAGATGCAGAGTGGGTAGAAACAACGAAAGGGAACACCTCTTTTAAATTCAAAGCAACGCCCGAAATGGCTCCTAATGTTTATGTGCATGTGTCACTCATTCAGCCGCACGCACAAACTCAAAATGATTTGCCAATAAGACTATATGGCGTGTTGCCTGTACGTATTGATGATCCACAAACTCATTTAAGACCAGTGATAAAAATGCCTGAAGTGCTTGCGCCCGATACTAAAGCCAACATCGCTGTTTATGAAGAAAACGGAAAAGAAATGACCTACACAATTGCCATGGTTGATGAAGGGTTACTCGATTTAACCGCTTTCAGTACACCCGATCCTTGGTCATATTTTTATGCACGTGAAGCACTTGGTGTAAAAACCTGGGATTTGTATGACTATGTAATTGGTGCCTATGGCGGAGAATTAGAACGCATTTTAAGTATTGGTGGTGATGGAAATGAGATTAACAGAGATGCTGCCAAGGCCAATAGATTTAAACCCATGGTTAAATTTATTGGACCATTTCATCTCAATAAAGGAGCAAAGGCCACCCATACGATTTCAATGCCTAACTATATTGGTTCGGTAAGAACCATGCTTATTGCAGGTTATAACGGAGCATATGGAAATGCAGAGAAAACTACTCCTGTAAAAAGTGCTGTCATGTTGCTTGGAACATTGCCAAGGGTGCTTAGTGTTAATGAAGAGGTTAACCTACCTGTTTCTGTTTTTGGAGGTGATGCCGATATTAAAAATGTGCAAATAGTTGTTTCAACAAATGAACTAATGGAGGTGATAGGCAACAAGATGCAAACCACTGATGTGAAACTTAATCAAGAGCAATTGCTCAACTTTAAAGTGAAGGTAAAATCAGCAACAGGTATTGGTAAAGTAACAATAGTGGCCACTGCAGGCACAAAGAAAACCAACTATCAGATAGAATTAGATGTTCGTAATCCTAATCCCTATAGAACTGAAGTGCAAAATTATTTTGTTGAAGCTGGTCAAACTTTATCAAAAAATTATCAGGCCATGGGCAATCAAGGAAGTAATTCGGCTGTGCTTGAAATATCGAGTATTCCTCCGGTTAATTTAGAGGAGCGTCTCGACTATCTCATCACTTATCCGCATGGTTGTGTAGAGCAAACTACCTCGGCTGCATTTGCTCAATTGTATGTCAACGATATTGCAAACTTGGGTGCAGTTTATCAGAGCAAGGTGGAGAAAAATATTAAAACTGCCATTGCTGCTTTGCAAAAGTTTCAGCTCGAAAATGGTGGTTTCTCTTATTGGCCCGGTCAAACCGATGCTGATGAATGGGGAAGTATTTACGCAGGTCATTTTTTAATTGCGGCAGAAAAGAAAGGATATGCTGTTCCTGCCGCAATGCGTCAAGGTTGGACAAGGTATCAGCAAAATTTAGCCGATAATTGGAAGAACGCTCAAAATAAGCGCTTCAACAATGATATGGTGCAGGCCTATCGCCTGTATGCCCTCGCATTTGCCGGAAAAGCATCTATGAGTGCCATGAACAGGTTGAAGGAGGAAGGTAACCTAAGTACGCAGGCTAAATGGAATTTAGCCGCGGCCTATGTGCTTTCAAATAATTTTGATGCAGCTACAAAAATAGTGAATCAAGTAAGTACCGAAATCATTGCTTATGGGGTGGATCAATACACCTACGGTTCATCCACTCGCGATGAGGCATTGATACTACAATCGCTGTGCTTGCTGGATAAAAAAAATCAAGCGTTTCAGATGCTTAAAAAAATATCTGCTCAATTATCGGGTAAAACATACATGAGCACTCAAACAACTGCATTTTGCTTGATTGGAGTGAGCTCATTTTTGAGTAAATATGGAAGCGCCTCTTCATTGCAAGCACAAGTACTGATCAATGATAAGGAGATTGCACTATCGGGAAATCAAGCGGTAAATACAATTAGTATCGACTACACGAAATCCAATAAAGGGACATTTAAAATTGTGAATAATGGGAAGGGTGTACTATACGCACGTCTTGTCAATAAGGGGAAACCTGCTGTAGGTGATGAAAAAGAGGAACAGGAAAACCTAATTACCGAGGTGCATTACAAAACTGAGTCAGGTAAACAGCTCGATCCAAAACAAATTAAGCAAGGCACTAACTTTGTGATGGAAGTGGTTATAAAAAATACAGGTTTAAGCGGCAATCTTACTAATGTGGCATTATTGAATTATATACCTTCAGGTTGGGAAATTCATAATAGCAGAATGGATGACAATGAAGCATCTTTAAACAATTCGACATATGATTATCAAGATATCAGAGACGATAAAATGATGACGTATTTTGACATTCGTGGCAACGAAACTAAAACTTTCAGATTGAAATTGAATGCTGCTTATGTAGGCAGTTATTACTTGCCAGGAATCAATGTTGAAGCTATGTACGACCACAGTGCCTATTCTCGCAAAAAAGGAATGCAGATACAGGTTGTGAGGTAATCGTTGAGAAAGGTGCTGACATATTTTACTCGGCATAAAATTGTACTTGCAACATTGCTGCTGTTGATGCTTGCATTTTATTTTTGTTTGCCCAAGCCGCTGTTTAAAAGCAAGTATAGTACGGTGGTGTACGACCGCAACCATCAGTTATTGAGTGCTCGTATTGCCGATGATGGTCAGTGGCGATTTCCCGGAGGAAGTGGTGTGCCAAAAAAATTTGAAACAAGTTTACTCACCTTTGAGGATCGCTATTTTTATCACCATCCCGGAGTTAATTTTGTTTCTATACTGAAAGCTTTTTATCGCAATATTACTACCAATCATAAAAAGTCGGGAGGCAGCACCATTACCATGCAACTTGCGCGCATCAGTCGTGAAAATCCTGTAAGAACCTACACCGAAAAAGTGATAGAAATGATTATTGCCTTGCGCATAGAACTTGCATTCAGTAAAAAGGATATCTTGAATTTTTATGCCAATAACTCACCATTCGGAGGAAATGTGGTTGGCATTGAGGCAGCTGCATGGCGTTATTTCGGGCGCTCACCAGAGCAACTTTCGTGGGCCGAATCAGCTATGTTGGCAGTTCTTCCCAACGCTCCTGCACTCATTTATCCCGGTAAAAATCATGACTTGCTACTTAAAAAGAGAAATAAGCTATTGCACAAATTATGGCGCATGCAATTCATTGATAAAACCACTTACGAGCTTTCCTTGCAAGAATCTATTCCCGATAGGCCAAGGCCACTTCCTCAACTGGCACCACATTTATTACAGCGTATTATCAATGAACAAAAGCAAGGCAATGAGTATGAAACAACCTTAATCAAATCTATACAAATTGATGCTGCTGAGTTATTGAATAAACATTTGATACAATATCAAAGCAATCAAATAAACAATGCAGCTGCGCTAATTACCGATACCTATACCGGAGAAATACTTGCATACATTGGCAATGCAGATGCTAAAAATAAATTAAATCAAAATGATGTAGATATTATTGCTGCAAAGCGTAGTTCAGGCAGTTTACTGAAACCATTTTTATATGGGTATATGCTTTCGGAAGGGAAAATTACACCGCATGGATTGATTGAGGATATACCTACGCAAATTGGCTCTTATGCACCTAAGAATTTTAATTTAACCTATGACGGATTGGTTCCAGCCTCAGAGGCATTGACAAGGTCGCTCAATGTGCCAGCAGTAAAAATGCTACAGCAATATGGTTCTTCACCTTTTTTATTTCAGTTAAGAAAAATGGGTTTTGAAAGTTTGGATAAATCAGCTACACATTATGGGCTCTCAATTATTTTAGGTGGTGGTGAGGTAAGTACCTGGGATGTGGCAAGTGCCTATGCATCGATGGGGCGTATAATTGATAATTTTAATCGCTATCAAAAACACACAAGTAACAATGTTTTTCCAATCCATTATTTAAAACAAAAAAGATCTTTAAATAAAGTTCTTAGTAGCTACGAGGTAATTTCGGCCGGTGCTATTTGGCACACTTTTAATGCTATGAATGAACTAGCAAGGCCTGAGGATTATTCCAAAAGTAATTTCTTTGCATCAACCAACAAAGTTGCATGGAAAACGGGAACAAGTTTTGGTTTTAGAGATGCTTGGGCAGTTGGTGTAAATAAAAAATATACGATTGTAATTTGGATTGGTAATGCCGATGGTGAAGGTAGGCCGGGTTTAACCGGAATCAATGTAGCTGCGCCTTTGCTTTTTTCAATGTTCAATATGCTTCCTTCTTCGGCATGGTATGAGCAACCTACAGCTGATTTGAAACAAGTTAAAATATGCAGAGAAAGCGGATATGTGGCCTCCACAGCCTGTATCAATACTATGCTGCAAGCTGTTCCTAAATCAATGAATAGCCAACCTGCTTGTACATTTCACCGTTTGATTAATTTAGATACAGATTTGAGATACAGGGTCAACAGCAAGTGTTATCCTGTTACGCAAATGAGGCAGCAATCATACTTGGTGATGAGTCCCCTACAGGAATATTTTTATCGTAAAAAACATCTCGATTATATGGGATTGCCATCCTATTCAAAATCGTGTGCAGATGACTCACAAACAAAAAATTTCGATTTAGTTTATCCTAGGAATGGGTTTAAAATTTATTTGCCGGTTAATGAAAACAGCAGTAAAAATGACTTGATTATGAATGCCACGTGTAGTAATGCAAATGCTGTTTTGTTCTGGTATCTCGATGAACAGTATCTTGGAGTAACGAACCGATTTCATCAAATGGCAGTAAGGCCATCAATGGGTAGGCATCAATTGCTGATTGCCGATGAAGGAGGAAAAATGTTGTCGGCCACTTTTGAAATTGTTGATAAGAAGAAGTAAATAGTCCCAAGCATTCATTACACAATTAATACCAATTGCATTTATTTTTTAGTCCAATTAAAAAATAAATGCAATTGGTATAATCGAACGCCTTTCATTATATTTTTCTTAACGCCATTTTCACAAGGCCAACATCAATTTTTTTTAAACACCACTTTACAATGAAACATGTTAGCTATTTATTTCTAATGCAAACGCATTATTGGAATTTGGGTTTAAATAACTTGCTATCTTTGCATAGTTATTACAAATAATTAATGAAAAAGATATTTTTATTTATAGTTTGCTTGGGCAGTATCATGTGCCATGCACAAAATTTTACTCCTTTCGTTTTTCAGAATCCAGAGTATGGTTCGCATGCCATTAATTGTACAAGATGGATTGCAGGGCAGAAGTTTATTGCCGTTGGTGACGCAGGTGCAATTTTACTAAGCAATGATGATGGTGCTTCATGGCAAAGAATCACACCTTTTACCGAGCAAAAATTCAGAAGTGTTTTTATTAAAGATAGCCTACATTTTTTTGCAGTAGCTAGCCATGATAACGGGCTTGGTGAAATATATAAAACAGTGGATGGTGGTAATACCTGGACATTGATTTATGCAAATGCAAACATGTCATTACGCGATATTCACTTTCCTAATGATAGTATTGGCTATGCAGTGGGCTATACGGGTAAGGTGGTAAAGACTACCGATTACGGAAATACCTGGCTCGACTTTACCACACTTGGTAGTTTAAGCGGAAATTTAACCTCGGTATTTTTTCTGAGTTCCGATACCGGATTTGTTGGAAGAACTAATGGCACCGCAGCAATGTACAGGACAGATAATGGTGGTCTTACTTGGAGTCAGGTTTTTGGCTATCTCGGGCAGGCCTGCTACACCATTAAGTTTTTGAATGATACCATGGGCTATGCAGGAGCATACAATAGTCGTATATTCAGAACTACCAATGCAGGCCTCACATGGACACAGCAAACTACATTTCAAACAAATGAAGAGGTAACTGCCATCGATTTTTCGGGCTTAACCAATGGTGTTGCGGTAACATCTGCATATGTCTATCGCACAAGCAATGGAAC
>JBILUU010000046.1:0-11730 GCA_044370815.1 Bacteroidia bacterium | reverse complement strand
GGACGCATCCAATTCACTTTGTATGATATAAACGTAATACCCCATTTTTTAATTAAAAAAGAAAACCCAACACATTTGTGTTGGGTTTTGCGGAATGGACGGGACTCGAACCCGTCCCTCCATTCGGAGGGATGACAGGCAGGCATCATTAATTTTGAATAAATTGAGGCAGTATATTTTTAGGGCTATTGATGAGCACACCTATTCTTTCATGACCATATTTTTTAACTGCTTTTTCTCTTATTAGAGCCGCACATTTTGATTCCAATAATTCAATATAAACAAGTTTCCAAGGTGTTTTTGAGGATGTGAATTTTGCTTCTTTATTATTGTGTTGTTGCAGTCTTTTTAGGGGATTTTCCGAAAATCCTTTGTAAAAGGACGCATCCAATTCACTTTGTATGATATAAACGTAATACCCCATTTTTTAATTAAAAAAGAAAACCCAACACATTTGTGTTGGGTTTTGCGGAATGGACGGGACTCGAACCCGCGACCTCCTGCGTGACAGGCAGGCATTCTAACCAGCTGAACTACCACTCCGTTTCTCAAAGAGGGTGCAAAAATAGATTTAATTTTTAAACCTGCAAAATATTATTTCATTTTTGAACGTTTTATTAAAAAGGGGAGGAGCACCTGCTCAAATCCCAGGTTGATATCGGCCTCTACAAAATCGATTCGATATTGTCCACACTTTAATTGCAGCGCCTTTTTGTATTCGTTCATACTCTTTACGTATTGATCTCTGATCTGAGAAGGATAAAGCTTAACCTCTTCATTGGTTTCCATGTCAACAAAGGTGTAAAGTCTGTTTTCAAACTCAAAATCAAGCTCATGTTTCTTATCATTTACATGAAATAGAATAACTTCATGTTTATTATGCTTAAGGTGCTGTAGGGCAGATAATAACTCACTTTGTTTGTGAGATGAGTCGAGCATATCGCTGAATATGATTACCAAACTGCGCTTATGAATATTTTCTGCAACCTGATGCAGCGCAGCAATAGCATCGGTGCGTCTGCTTGTAGAGGGTTTATCGCTTTGAAGCAGGCGCTCTAAATTAGAGTACAATAGTTTTTGGTGGGTGAGACTCGATTTGCACGGAGTATGCAAATCAACAGCATCCGCAAACAATGTTAAGCCCACCGCATCTCTTTGCTTACGCAGCATTTCAATAAATGTGGCTGCACAATATATGGCAAATGAAAGTTTGTTGCTTTTATTTTTGCCCGACATTGTTTGCTCAGGAAAATACATGGAGGAAGAGGTGTCAATCACAATTTGACATCGTAAATTTGTTTCCTCTTCATACCTTTTTATAAATAACTTCTCTGTTCTTCCGTAAAGCTTCCAATCAATATGCCGGGTTGACTCGCCTGTATTATACAACCTATGCTCGGCAAATTCCACAGAAAAACCATGGAAAGGACTTTTATGTAAACCCGTAATAAACCCTTCTACCACCTGTTTGGCAATAAACTCAAGATTAGATAGTGTGTGAATTTGGGTGAGATTGAGCTGACTTTCCATAAACGATTATTGTGGTAAATATCAAAAAAAATCCGGTAGTTGAATGAGCCACCGGATTTATCTGCAAAAAATATTGTTAAGCCAATTGAGCATCAAGCTTACCTGCAAGTTGCGACTTTTGAGCCACGCCAACATGCTTGTCAACTACCTGGCCGTTTTTAAAGACAAGGAGTGTAGGAATATTTCTGATACCAAACTTAGCAGATATGTTAGGGTTGCTATCAACATCCACTTTGCCAACTACAGCCTTTCCTTCATAATCTTTAGATAGTTCATCAACTACGGGGCCAACCATTCTGCAGGGGCCACACCATTCTGCCCAAAAGTCAACAAGCACAGGCTTGTTTGAGTTGATAACAAGTTCTTCAAAATTTGCGTCTGTTAATTCTAATGCCATGATTTTATATATTTTAATGTGAAAAATTAGTATTGCAAGTTTACAAATTGTTTGCCATATTTTTAATGATGACACACTGACATTGTTTCAACACTTGAAAGTTTAAAATTGTTTATCAACTAGTTGTTAGTTTCATTGTTGTATGCCAAAATAATGTCTTTTACCAGTTTGTGTCGAATTACATCATTGGAGTCGAGGTAAATGAAATCTATACCTCTTACATTTTTTAATAATTTAATGGCTTGAATAAGTCCTGATGGTTGATTGCGAGGCAAATCAATTTGTGTAGTATCACCGGTAACAATAAACTTAGCGCTTCTGCCCATCCTTGTTAAAAACATTTTCATTTGACTTTGTGTGGCATTTTGCGCTTCATCAAGAATAACGAAAGCATGGTCGAGTGTTCGTCCGCGCATGAATGCGAGTGGAGCAATTTGGATCACGCCATTTTCCATGTACTGAGCTAGCTTTTCGGTAGGCAACATATCGCGTAAAGCATCATACAGAGGTTGTAAATAAGGATCTAGTTTTTCTTTTAAATCGCCCGGTAAAAATCCCAAATTTTCTCCTGCCTCAACTGCAGGGCGTGTAAGTATTAAACGTTTTACTTCCTTGTTTTTAAGCGCTCTTACAGCCAATGCAACAGCAGTGTATGTTTTTCCTGTTCCGGCAGGTCCAATAGCAAACATCATATCGTGCTTTACAATACTTTCCACCATTCTGCTTTGATTGGCACTACGGGCCTTTATCACCATGCCATTATTTCCGAACAACAACACTTCCTGCAACGCTGTGGGCGGAGTAATTGCATTGGATACTTCCTCTGAAACGCTAATACCTCCGAGCATTTGCTCAATGTCGCTCTCATTTAGTTTTCCGAAACGATGATAGTAATCGGCAAGTTTTTCCAGAATGGTATAAAATTCATTGATGTATTTTTCTTCCCCCATAATTTTAATGGCGGAACCACGGCCAACTAATTTTACCTTAGGAAAAAATTTTTGATAAATATTTAATTTGCTGTCATTAACTCCATAGAAATCAATTGGGTTAATGGTTTCCAACTCGAATATGCGCTCTGTCAAGATTAAATAATATTATTTATTGAGATTTAAAACATTAAATTTATGGCCTTAAATTTATAAAAAATATTGTAGCTAATAATTCTAAACATATGCCGGCAATAACTTTAACCTCAGATTTAGGAATACAAGATATTTATCTCGCTGCGGTGAAAGGCACAATGCTAACGCATTTGAGAGACGTACAGGTTGTTGATATCTCACATCAGGTTCCTGATTTCGATATTTTTAAAGCGGCAGAACTGTTACGCCATTCCTATAATTTTTTTCCAAAGGGCACCATACATTGTATTTTGGTTAATACCAATTCTCATCAAAAAGCCCCAATCCTACTGGGGAAGTACGATGGGCATTATTTTATAGGGCCTGATAATGGATTGTTTTCTTTTTTGTTTTCAGAGCCACCCGAACTTTTGATTAAGTTGCATGAAAATAATCAGGCGCACAAAACAACCTTTCCGTTCACTGAATTGTATTTGCCCTGCTTAAGGTTGCTGGTAGAAGGTAGCAATGCTGAAAGTTTGGGAACTCCTATTGTGGAATACATCAGTAAGAGTCCGTTTAATGCATTCGGACAAGGAGATCAAGTGCATGGATATATATGGCACATAGATAAGTATGGTAACTGCATCAGCAATATTACGAAACAACTTTTTGAATCGGTTGGAAAAGGGCGGAAATTTATGGTTGATTTAAAAGGCGTGAAGAATACCTCCGTTAACTTTCATTATGAGGAAAGAAGAGATGGAGACATTAGCTGCTTTTTCAATTTTATTGGATTAATGGAAATTGCTATCAATTCAGGAAGTGCTGCGCAATTGTTGAATCTTCAAAGAAATGATAAAGTTATTTTCAGATTTGGTGATGATGATTAATCTGTATTAACCATTTTTGTATGTGATAAGAGGGGGTAAGGCCTACAACAAATTCTCGGTAAAGGATTATTTTTTCTCCACTCTTTTCAGCCCATTTTGTGGCAATTCGAATCCCGGTGCAATTCTCAACGACTCATTGTAATCTCTAATACTTTTTGGGTATTCACCTAATTGCTCAAAGCTTAAAGCGCGCATATAAAAAGCTTCGGCATAGGCCGGATTGTAATCAATAGCTTTGCTAAACATTACCGTTGCTTTTCGGTAATCTTTTTCGAAGTTATGTGCGATGTATCCTAAGTTGTAGTGGGTAAAGTAATTGGTGCTGTCAATTTGCAACAACATGTTATAACCCGATACGGCTGATTTTAAATCGCCATGGTCTTGATAAAATAATGATTTGGCATACAAGGCCTCTGTACTGCGAGGATTTAGATTGAGCGCATTGTTATAATAATCAATAGCTACAGGATTGTGTTTTGCCCCAAACAAAATGCCTAATTGCATGTATGCGTGATAGTATTCAGGGTCTAACTCAACACATCGTTGGTATCCTGAAATAGCCGCATTGGTATCTCCTGCAAGTTTGAAAGAAAGCCCTTTCATGAAGTAGGCCTTGGCATTCATCTTATCTGCATCAGTAACTTCTTTAAGCAGCGCCAATGATTTTTTATACTCTTTCACATATATGTACAACTCTGCTAATTTAAGCCGTGCATTGATATCATTGGGTTTAATTTGCAAACATTTTTCGAGCGACACTTTTGTTTGTCTTGACTTACCCGCAACAAATGCAACTTCTGAAAACTTAAATTGATAGTCGTAATTCGATGAGTCGAGCAACACTGCTGTTGCCATATCATTATAGGCATTGATGCTTTTTCCTTTGCTTAAATAAATATCAGCCCTTTTTGCATACAAGGCAGGATTCTTTGGATCTGCTTTAATTCTTACATTAATTGATTCAATTGTGGTATCAGCAGCTGATATCTTTTGCTCTTTACTATCGCTTTTGCTTTTGCAGGAAGCAATCAAAATAGCAAGCATCATCGTATAACTTATCATTCTAAACATACATGCAAAGAAATTCATTTTTTGGAAATAACGCATAAAAAAAAATGCACCCTGTTTGTACAGGATGCATTCATCATTAAAAATGTTGCCTAGGCAGGAGTAACCTTGGCTAATTCCTCACGAACTTTCAATTCAATTTCATCAGCCAATTCGGGATTGTCGGCTAAGATTTGTTTTACGGAGTCTCTTCCTTGCCCAAGTTTTGTATCGGCATAGCTGAACCATGAACCACTCTTTTTGATAATATTCATTTCCACACCTATGTCAATGATTTCACCAACTTTACTAATTCCTTCTCCGTACAAAATATCAAATTCAGCTATTCTGAAAGGTGGTGCAACTTTATTTTTAATTACTTTCACTTTTACGCGGTTCCCAAATACTGCATCTCCATCTTTTAACTGACCGGTTCTGCGAATATCTAATCTTACCGAAGCATAAAACTTAAGTGCATTACCGCCAGTAGTTGTTTCAGGATTGCCGAACATAACGCCAATTTTTTCACGCAATTGATTGATGAATATACAGCAGCAGTTGGTTTTGTTGATTGTACCGGTTAGCTTGCGAAGTGCCTGTGACATCAAGCGTGCTTGCAGTCCCATTTTGCTATCACCCATTTCACCTTCTATTTCGCTTTTCGGAGTAAGTGCCGCAACCGAGTCAATTACGATGATATCAATGGCACCGGAGCGAATTAAATTTTCGGCAATTTCGAGCGCCTGCTCACCGTTGTCAGGTTGTGAGATAAGTAAATTCTCGGTATCTACTCCTAACTTTTGTGCATACAAACGGTCGAAAGCATGCTCTGCATCAATGAAAGCTGCAATGCCTCCATTTTTTTGAGCCTCAGCAATAGCATGAATCGCAATCGTGGTTTTTCCGGATGATTCAGGGCCATATATTTCAATGATCCTTCCTTTAGGAAAACCACCAACACCTAACGCAGCATCAAGTCCAACAGAACCGGTTGAAATAACCTCGATTTCTTCAATTGGAGTATCGCCCATTTTCATGATAGCCCCTTTGCCATAAGTTTTTTCTATTTTATCAATAGTAACTTGCAGCGCTTTTAATTTTTCTTTGTTGAGTTCCTTCAGGCTTTTTTCTTCCTTACTCTCTTTTACTTCTTTTACTTCTTTGCTCATGTGATGTAGTATTAATTGATTATATTTTAGTCAAAATTGATTTTCCCAAATCTACAAATTAAAAATAAACAACCTAATTATTTTTCATTTATTTTCTTTTTTAAGTGTAATGTTAAGAAATTGAACCCGCTGCAAACACAAGTTTAAACCTTTGGTATCAGTGATTTTTAAATTAATTTTAAAATGCTTTGTCAATATCAAAAAAAAATATCCTCATGAATGATGAGGATATTTCAATTGATTATTTTTTAATTAATATTTGTGTTTGTTTAGTTTGAAAGCAAGTTTAATTATTGAATAGTTTGATCCTGCAACGATACTTTATTTACAACATATCCTATCATTAAACGTGTAAACAGTTGTTACGGATTTTGCTCCATCAACTCATTGCTTGCCATTTCTTCTTGAGGAATTTTAAATAAAAATTTTGCATAATTTGAGGTGCCATCGCGCAGCGGTAATCCCAATCTTCTGAGTTGAGTATATCTATCTCCGTTTTCGGCAAGCAACTCAATTCTTCTTTGTGCCCTTATTTTGGTTAAAAAATCAGATAGATCGGAAAAGCTCTCGGCTACGTAGCTGCCAATACCATAATTCCTTAACTTTAAAGTGTTATAGGCATCTGATGCTTCGGTGCTTACACTGTTTGTTGCGAGTGCAGAAGCTTCTGCTTTAATTAAATACATTTCAGATAACCTTAATAGCACCACATTGGAGCTGTAGTTTATACCAGTTGGTCTGTTATGCTTAGCAGTATACCAATCTCCGGTGGTAATCAACTTAGTAAAAGAAGATTTTCCACCAACCGTGCTGCCGCTTGGTGTTCTAATAATTCTATCATCTAACGAGTCGATACTGCTAATAACATTTGTTTTTACCTTCATAAAGTAGGTTGAAAAGTAGTACCCAAACAAACTACCGCTATTGTCATCTCTTGTATTCACCAATTGCCATATTACCTCTGGTTTACCATTGTATTGAACAACACTGTTTCCTGCATTATAAAACAAGGAAACAATTTTGGTAGAATCTTTGCCATCATTGTTGGCCAGAAGATATTTATTACTGCCAATAACCTCGTTTGCCGCAGCAGTGGCATCGCTATAAAAACCTATAGTGAAATATACGCGCGCAAGCATTGCCTTTGCAGCCATTGCCGAAACTCTATCAATTGATTGCTCTACACCTGCAGCCTTCATTAAATTAAAAGCTTCGTTAAGGTCGCTTATAATGAGTGCGTAGCATTCTTCAACCGTAGCTCTTGCTTTTGATAATCCATTTGGCCCATTTAAGGTTGGCTGCGTTCTTAATACCACACCGGGCTGAGTGTTGCCTCCCTTGTTGTTGATATTGTAAGGCAGGGCAAATACTTGTAATAAATTATAGTGGCAGTAGGCTCTCATGAAAAGTGCTTCTGCTTTGTACACATTTTTATTTTTATTGAATTCAGGCCCTGTAATGCTTCCTAGGTCGATAGTTCTAATCACATTGTTGGCACGATTGATCACGCTATAATGCTGTTTCCACATTTCGCTCAAGGCACCAATTTGAACCGAAGTTTGACCGTTATAAATTTCAGAAGTGCCAAAGTTGCTTAACCTGTTAGGTAGTACATCAAAGTCATCGGCCATTAAATCGCCAAATGCTGTGAGATCGCCACCTGCAACCGATGAGCTTTGCAATCCATCATAGGCACCTTCGAGCACTGCCTTTAAATCGCGCTCTGTAGTCATTGCGCTGTCGTTAATTAATTGCTGCTCAGGTTTAATGTCAAGAAATTTTTGACAAGCACTTAAGCTGATAATTATTGAAAAGAGCGAAAATATTTTGATTGAACTTTTCATAGGTGTTAAAATTTTATGTTGATACCTGCTGTAATTGTTTTTGCTTGAGGTGTTCCTAAATATGGCCCTCCAAATGCAATATTCCCTCTTTCTGAATCAGGGTCAATATTTCTGAGTACTTCAGGATCCATACCGGGGAACTTGGTGTAGGTAAGTAAATTTCCACCATTGATAAACAACTTCAAATTGCTGAGTCTAATTTTTTGACAAAACTCCTCTTTAAATGAATAAGAAAATGTAAGTGATCTCAAACGGATATAGGAGGCGTCATATAGCCATCGGCTGCTGTTGATGGCCACGTAGTCGCTAGCTGGATTACTGCTTCCCGAATTATTATAAAGGGAGGGAACTTCCATTGATGGATTGCCTTGGGTATATGCATTTAAAATATCAGGACGCTGATTGATGTTGTTGAAACCTCCGATTTGTGTTTTTGCAGCATCGTCATAAATTTGATTGCCGTATACAAAATTAAAGAGTACACTAAGCTCAAATCCACCATAGCTGAAGGTATTCGTAATACCTCCGATAAACTTCGGCAGTGGATTTCCCATTGCCCTTCGATTGTCACCATAGAACTCGCCACCCGTAGGATTGGCAAATGTCATAATATTACCATTTCTGTCTTTAAATAGCTCTGTCCCAGCCGGAACATTCACAAATACAGGTTGACCGCTGGCATCAAGTTTTGGCGAGCCATCACTATTCCAAAGCTTAATACTGCCCTCTTGCTGCTGCACGCCTGCCCATTCAACTACATAAAACTGCCCAACAGGATATCCCTCAATAACACGTCCCTCGCCACCGCGATTTCCTAAATCCTTATCATCAAATGCATCGGGTTTTAAGCCATCTACATCAAGCACTTTGTTGCGGTTGAATGCTATATTGAAATCGGTGTACCAGGTAAACTTTCCTTCCACATTTTTTGTATTAAGGGTAATTTCAAACCCTTTGTTCTCCAATCTTCCTCTGTTTTGAAGAATCAAAGCATAACCTGAACTTGTTGGAACGCTAATGTTGAGCAATAGGTCGTTAGAGGTTTTATAGTAGTAGTTGAACCCCGCTGCAAATCTATTTTTTAGGAATGCAATGTCTAAATTCACATCCACCTGATTTGATTTTTCCCAACTTAAATTGTTGTTCGAAAGTGTATTAGGAACAATAGCGCTATTGCCATTGTATCCGGTTGAACTTGAGTAAAAACCAAGTGCGGCAAAGTCGCCTATACTGGCATTTCCTGTTTGCCCATAACTGGCTCTAAGTTTTAGGAAACTAATGGCTTTTATCTTTTTAATGAATGCTTCCTCGCTTAAAATCCAACCGGCTGAAACTCCGGGAAATGCACCCCATTTGTTGTTTGCACCAAATCGAGATGAACCATCGTAACGCATGCTGGCACTAAATAGGTACTTGTCTTTTAATTTATAATTGACCCTACTGAAAAAGGATGCAAAACTCCAACCTGTGGTGTATGAATATCCTCTTTTAATGGCAGCATCTCCGGGCTCAGTAAAATAATCGTTAGGAAATTTTTCACCATAGAGACCAACACCATTTCTGTTTGATTTTTGTAACTCATTACCTAGTAAAAAGGTAATGTCATGCTTTTCCTTAATTTTTAAGGTGTAATTAAAATAATTGGTGTTGGTCCAATTGAGCACCGTGGTTCTTCTGTCCCATGCATTCGATACCTCTGCAGTATCAAGGGATTGTGCGTTTCTGAAATTAAATTCCTCTTCATTTTGATTGAGGAAATCTGTTCCAAAACTACTTCTAAAATTAAGCCCTTTAATGATTCTCCATTCAGCATGCACCTCAGATATAGCTCTGAAAACGCGAGCTGCAAATCTTCTGTTTTCAAGCTGCCAAAGTGGATTTCCTCTAGGGTCGTTGAAACTACCATCACTGTTGTAAATAGGGATGTAAGGTAATTTCAATTGTGCCAATCCAAACCCTCCGTCACTTCCGGTAGGCACACGATTGTTGATGCTGTAACTGAGGTTTGAATTGATCCCGATGGTTAAATTTTCGTAGGCTTTATTCTCGATAGCAATTTTACCATTGGTTCTTTCAAAACTATTACCAACTAAAAAACCGTCTTCTTTACGATAGGTACCTCCAATATAAAATGTAGTTTTTTCGTTTCCTCCACTGGCTGACAAATTGGCTTGTTGCAGTCTGCCTGTTCTTAGTGTGGCATTAATCCAGTCGCTGCCACCGGTTGCGGCAACAAAAGAATCTGCTTGAGCCCTGGTAAAGGGTTTGTTATTCCACCAACCAATTTGCGCCTTTTTTGATTCGGCTGAGTCGTTTAGTTCAAGGCTTGCTTTATCGCGTAAACTGAGTAATTCTGTTGCAGTGGTATAACGCAGCACATTGGTAGGAGATAACACACCATAAGAATAGCCTGCATCAAATTTGGTTTTACCTGCTTTTCCTTTTTTGGTGGTAATCAATACCACACCATTAGCCCCTCTTGAGCCATAGATTGCGGCTGCTGCGGCATCTTTTAATATTTCCATGGATTCAATATCAGCAGGATTAATATCAGCCAAAGCATTGGTACGACTGCCTAAATTTCCTGGACTAAAATCTCCGGTGGTAATTGGAATACCATCAATTACGTACAAAGGTTGACTACCTGCACTAATTGAGTTTGAGCCCCTAATGTTTATTTTAACGGGAGAGCCCGCCATGCCGCTTGCTGCTGTTACTTGCACACCTGCTGCTCTGCCTTGCATAGCTTGCTCAAAACTGGGCTGTACAGTGTTGTTGATGTCTTTTGCCTTGATGGTGCTGATTGATCCTGTAACGTCCCTTTTTTGTTCAAGGCCGTACCCCACCACCACTAATTGATCGAGCTGCAGGGCATCATCTAACAACTCAATATCTAGTGTTTTATCGTTGCCAGCGGTAAGGTCAATGTTTTTCTTTTGTTTGGTATATCCAAGTGCCGAAATGATTAATACATAATTTTTAGACTCCAAACCGGTGATACGGTAATTACCGTCAAGATCCGTTGCCACACCTTTTGAAGTGCCTTCTATGCTAATGGCAGCACCAATTATTGGCTCTTTTTTACTGTCTGTTACCTTTCCGCTGATCGATTGTGCCAACAAATGCATGGAACCCAAGCAAACAAGGAGCATGGAGGCCAAAACTTTTTTTCGTAAGTGTTGATGCATATTTTTTTGAGTTTGATAATTGGGCGCTAAGATAAAATTAAAGTGTTAAAATTACACAAAGAAAAATTTCAGCATTTATCACAGTAAATTTTTTGATTTGCAAATTGATAGTATATTTGCGCCCTCAAAAAAAAGAGTTCTTTCTTTGAGATGTTAATTTGGCGGGGTAGCTCAGATGGTTAGAGCGCAGGATTCATAACCCTGAGGTCACGGGTTCGACTCCCGTCTCCGCTACGAGGAATAGAAAAGGCTAAAGAGCAATCTTTGGTCTTTTTTTGTTTTGAAAATGATTCAATCATTTTTTTGCGCTTTAGCTCCAATTAGGGAAAACCTTTTTTCCATCAACTCCAAATACTTTCCCCTCAATTCCTCCGAAAGAAAAGAGTTTTCAATCCATTGTATGGCAACTGGTTTATTTGCTATCATTCTTTTAAATACCCCAGCAATTTGTTTCTCATTTAAACCTAAATTCTTACCGAAATTTTCGAAATTATGTTTGGTGAATTTTTTCTTCTTACCATCAAGATTTAATGCAAGTTCTTCTGTGTCTTTAGGATTTACAATACTTACATTTAACAAATCATAGGCAGGTGAAAAC
>JBILUU010000369.1:0-3200 GCA_044370815.1 Bacteroidia bacterium | reverse complement strand
CGAATTAAAGTGTAATTTTATTTTAAAATCGCGAATTCTAATATTCAAGCTCACTCAGCCTCAAAATAAAGCTCAAAATAAAAATTTTTTGAGCTTTATTTGCTATATTTGTGAGCTTCAAGTTGATATGGCACAGGTAAAATTTGATTTGAAAAAACTGGTACTAAACTATGTTACAGCTAATACCAAGAGTTCGTCAAAAGAAATTTATGATGGACTAGGAATTGCTGTGGCATACGCTACAATAAAAAGAACGATCACCCAGTTGTTGGCAGATGGTTTTATTATCGCTATAGGAAAAGGAAAAGCAACAAAATATGAAATTAGTAAGTCTTGGGGCTTATTGTATCCTATTGACAGTGACGAATATTTTCAAAAAGAAATTGATGAACGTACTATCAATTCAGTATTTAATTATGAATTGATCACTGAAGCATTAACAGAAATTACTCTTTTTAAAGATGCAGAATTGTTTCATCTAAACACTCTGCAGGAAAAGTTCACAGAAAATATTTCAAAGTTATCTGTTAATGCTTATAAAAAAGAATTTGAACGTTTAGCCATAGATTTAAGTTGGAAATCATCTCAAATAGAAGGAAATACCTATTCTTTATTGGAAACCGAAAAACTACTAAAAGAAAAAGAAACAGCAGCGGGCAAAACCAGAGATGAAGCAACCATGCTATTGAATCATAAAGAAGCATTGGATTTTATTTTAGAACATCCTGAATACCTTCAAAATATAACAATTGCCACAATTGAAGATATTCACAGTATTTTAATTAAAGAGCTCAAAGTGGATAGGAATTTACGCAACAGTAGTGTTGGCATTTCGGGCACAAATTATAAGCCTTTAGACAATGCTTTTCAAATTAGAGAAGCGATGGAGGCAATGTGCAATGTAATCAATAAACGTAAAAATATTTTCGAAAAGGCTTTACTCTGTATGTTGTTAATTTCATATATACAACCCTTTGCTGATGGAAATAAACGTACTGCCAGAATTATAAGCAATGCCATATTAATTAACCATCACTATTGTCCAATTTCTTTCAGAACCGTTGATTCTATTGATTATAAAAAGGCGATGCTAATTTTTTATGAACAAAATAATATCAGTGCGTTCAAAAAAATCTTTATTGAACAATTTGAGTTTGCTGTAAAAACATATTTCTAAATTTTAACCCACAAAAAAAGCCGAAGATTATACCAATTGCATTTATTTTTTAGTCCAATTAAACCCGAACTAATCAGTAGAAGTTACGCATGTAACGCACTACTGATTTTATGAGGGCAATCCCGCTTAGCAGGTGTTTTCAATCCTTTGAACCAATGGATTGAATTACAGCTGTTTTAGCGATTCCGCATTTTCTAATGCGGAATTTGGATTAAAAAATAAATATGCAATGGTTAATGCCGATACTACTTGAACCCAAATTAAGCAATAGGAGATTTGGAAAATCGAACTACTTGCTTTAGTTGGGTTAATCCCGATATAGAAAATGTTATCAGATTTTTACAAATCTGATTTACAGTTTCTTTATCGTTTACGCATTTCTAATGCGTAATCTGGGTTGAAATTAGACCAATAAGGTTAAGCCGCAATTGGACTAAATTGAAAGTGTAATCGGTATTACTCCTCGGCTTCTTACTGTTCTTGATTCAAGGCTAAACACCATCACCATCCAATAAATTGCCTAAACCACCTAAAAGGCTGCCTTCTTCTTTTCTTCCTCCCGCTGAACCATATTGTAAAATTCTGCTCGCTAAACGACTAATTGGTAGTGATTGTATCCAAACTGTACCAGGTCCGGTTAAAGTGGCAAAAAACAAACCTTCGCCACCAAAAATGGTGTTTTTAATACCGCCCACAAATTGGATGTCATAATTAATCATTGAGGTAAAAGCCACAATACAACCTGTATCAATCTTTAGCGTTTCGCCAGGTTTTAAATTGCGCTCTAAGATGGTTCCTCCGGCATGTACAAAGGCCATTCCATCTCCTTCGAGTTTTTGCATAATAAAACCTTCGCCTCCAAATAAACCTGTGCCAAGTTTTCTTTGAAATTCAATACCCACGCTTACGCCTTTAGCAGCGCATAAAAAAGCATCCTTTTGACAAATTACTCTACCCTGTAACTGATACAAATCCATTGGAATAATTTTACCTGGATAAGGCGATGCAAAGGTAACACGCTTTTTACCCATACCCATGTTGGAGAAAGCGGTCATAAATAAACTTTCACCGGTTAATAGGCGCTTGCCGGCAGAAAATAATTTACCCATAAAGCCTCCGCTTTGTTGTTTGCTTCCGTCACCAAAAATGGTTTCCATTTGTATTTCGTTGTCCATCATCATAAAACTGCCCGACTCTGCCACCACTGTTTCTTGCGGATCTAATTCAATTTCAACGCACTGCATTTCTTCACCAAAAATGCGGTAATCTATTTCGTGATTGTTTTTCATTGGTTTTATATTTAAACCACAAAATTAGTATAAAATCTATTTCGTATCATTAGCTTTGTTAAACATTACTTAAAAACAAGAGGATTGAAATCCTGAATGAAAATATTTTTTAATTTTCGCATAAAATTCACAACATGAAAAACTTTCGCTTTGGTTTGCTTTTGCTTACTTCCCTTATTGCATCATTCGTTCAAGCGGCTGATATTACCGTAAAGCCTCAAACCAAGGAGGTGCTTGTTTACCTTCAAAATGCACAAATTAATGCTGTTGCCGAGGTTAATTTAGTACCCGGCATGTATAACATTGTGTTAGAAGATTTATCACAATTCCTTGATGAAAATAGCTTGCAGATCAAAGGTGATGCTGATTTTACTATTTTATCGGTTGTTACAAAAAAGAACTATTTGGGAGATGAAAAAAAGGATCCAAAACTAAAAACATTAGAAGACAGCATAGAGGTAATGAGCAATAAATTATATGCTGTAAAAAATCAAATTGACGCCTTAAACGAAGAGCTGGCTATGATAAAATCCAATCAAAGTATTACAGGTGATAATATAGGTGTTAGTACCATAGAGTTAGAAAAAATGGCTAATTTTTATCGTGTTCGAATGTTAGAAATTCATAACAAGCTCACCGAAAACGATAAAAAACAAGCTAAGTTGCGTGAAAAAAATACAGCACTTCAAAATCAACTTATGCAGCTTAAAAACCAACAGACAAAGGTTTTTAGC
>JBILUU010000368.1:0-3208 GCA_044370815.1 Bacteroidia bacterium | reverse complement strand
ATGATTGCTCTGCACCCCGCCCCACTCTTCCTCTGAGCTGATGCAACTGCGATAATCCAAAGCGCTCCACACTTTCAATTAACATGATACTTGCATTTGGAACATTTACACCAACTTCAATTACTGTTGTAGCTACCATAATTTGCGTGGTTCCATTTACAAAGCGCTGCATTTCCCAATCCTTTGTTTTGGCTTTCATTTTTCCGTGTACAATACTTATTTGATATTGTGGAATTGGGAAACGATTCAATACCATATCATAACCGTCCATTAGGTTTTTGTAATCAAGCTTTTCCGACTCCTCAATCAACGGGTACACAATATAGGCCTGTCTTCCGGCAGCAATTTGATTTCTTATAAATTCATATACATCAAGTCTTCTATCGTCATAACGATGCACTGTCATGATGGGCTTTCTGCCAGGTGGCAATTCATCAATAATTGAAATATCCAAATCGCCATAAACTGTCATTGCCAGAGTCCTAGGAATAGGCGTGGCAGTCATTACCAATACATGAGGAACATATTGTTGACTTTTGCTCCATAGTTTGCTGCGCTGTTCCACACCAAAACGGTGCTGCTCATCAATCACTACAAATCCCAAATTTTGAAATTGCACCTTCTCCTCAATCAATGCATGTGTGCCAATCAATAGGTGCAATTCTCCATTGAGCAATTGCTCAAACAAAACAGTGCGCTGCTTTTTGGTAGTTGAACCTGTAAGTAATCCAACCTTAACAGGCATATCACCCAACAATTCTGTAATAGTTGTAAAATGCTGATTGGCCAGTATCTCTGTTGGTGCCATCAAACAACTTTGATAGGCATTATCGAGTGCAATTAACATACAAATTAGGGATACCACTGTTTTCCCGCTTCCCACATCACCTTGAAGCAAACGATTCATTTGTTTGCCACTGCCCATATCTGAACGAATTTCTTTGATTACCCGCTTTTGTGCTCCTGTTAATTCATAAGGCAAATAATCATTATAAAATGTATTGAAATAGTTGCCAACTTTACCAAATACCATCCCTTTGTACACAAGATTGCGATTGGTTTTTATTTTCAGCAAGCGCATTTGTATCACAAATAATTCTTCAAACTTTAATCTGAACTCTGCTTCCTTTAATTCGTTTGCATTAGCGGGCAAATGAATATTTCTCCATGCCACCTCACGCGAAACAAACTTATTTTGCTGAATCAAATACGAAGGCAAATACTCGGGTAAATGACCATGTAACTGATGCAATAACTGGCGCATCAACTTGAGCATACCCTTGCTATCCATTCCAAAATTTCTGAGTCGTTCGGTACTTGAGTAGATACCATGCAACCCCTCGGTTCCCATTTGCATATAATGATCATATGACTCTATCTCGGGATGTGAAAAAGAAAATTTTCCTTTGAAGTCGGTAGGTTTTCCAAAAACTACGTACTGCTCACCCGCCTTTACCAATTCACTCACCCATTTTAAACCTTGAAACCAAACCAACTCAATGGTGCCCGTATGATCCTTTAAGGTTGCCACAAAACGCCTAGTGCGCTTTTCTCCCAAAGTCTCGGTTTTAATTACAAAACCCTTTGTTTGGATGTAGGCTACCGTATCATTTACCTCAGCAATACTATAGAACTTACTGCGATCTACATATCTAAAAGGAAAATGCTGCAGCAATTCTTCGAATGTATGTATATTTAATTCCGTTTTTAGCAACTGGGCGCGCTGAGGCCCTACTCCTTTTAAAAACTCAACTGGTGTTTCTAAAATGTTGTTGCTACCCATGTGTGTAAACTTTGGCTAAAAGTAAATATTTATCCTAACACCTTGATCATGGCATTTGCTTTGAGCAAACACTCATTGTACTCATCTTGCGCGTTAGCATCGGCAGTAATGGCACTACCTACACAAAATTGAGCTTTATTATTGGTTGTATTAATGATGATACTCCTAATGAGTACGTTAAAATCATAATTACCATTAGGATCAATATAACCGAGAGCACCCGAATAAAGCCCTCGTTTCATCTTTTCATATTGCTCAATCAATTTCATTGCCATAATTTTTGGAGCACCTGTCATTGAGCCCATAGGAAATGCATCTCTAATTACCTTAATGTAGTTTATTTCCTCCTGTAAGGTGGCACTCACCGTTGAAATCATTTGATGAACTTGTTTGAAAGAATAAATTCCGAAGAGTTCATCAACGTGCACTGAATTGCGGGCTGCGTGCTTGCTCAAATCATTTCTTACTAAATCGGTGATCATTACATTTTCGCTGCGTTCTTTTTGATTAGTGAGCAAATTTTGTGAAAGAATCGCATCCTCTTTCTGGGTTGAACCACGCTTTGCTGTACCTTTGATGGGCTGAGATATAATTTTATTGCCTGTTTTTTTAATGAATCGTTCAGGGCTTGCACTGATAATTACTGTAGAATCAATCTTAACGAAAGCCGAAAAAGGTGCTCGACTTATCTCATTCAAGTTTAAATAAAGTGCTTCATACTCTGCATGACTTAAAGTAGCCTCAAAAGCCATACAATAGTTAATTTCATAGATGTTACCGTAAGCTATTTCTTTTTGCAAAGCGGTAAAAGCATCTATGTATTCGTGAGCTGAAATATTGGGATTAATTACAGATGCAGGTAAATCTGCATTGCGCAGGGGCAATGTGGCAATGATTTGTTCAAATACCTGCGCGGGATTAATTTCCTTTTCTTTACTGATCACCTGCAGTTCATTTCCCTTAACCGTTATAATTATTTGAGGTTCAATAAATGCGGCCTCCGGCAAACATAATGCATCGTATTTACTTGAGTTAAGGGCTTCTATTTCATTTTTTAAATCATAAGTCAAATATCCAAAAAGCCATGTTTGATGCTTGTTTTGAAATGCCTCTAAATCATTGAATACATTATTTTGCGCAAGGGCAACAACCTGTTTTTTACCAATGCCAAGCAGTATATCGTAGCTCCTGTGCGACATAGGCAAGGCAGGGTTTTGTTCGGCATTGCTATCATAAAAAAAACAAGTTTCAAACTGCCTGCTAAATTGTAATAACTTACCTCTAATATCCGAGATATTGATATGCGCGGTAAAATGATTCATTGATGCTTATAATCGATCAAGCACCAATTTTTCGAGGGTGCCAATCCACAGTGGATGATCATTCAGGCTTTCTACCAACTGTAAATGCTGGCCTCCGTGCTCT
>JBILUU010000045.1:0-11798 GCA_044370815.1 Bacteroidia bacterium | reverse complement strand
ATTACCAAGTGCATCAATAAATTTATAGTCTTCTTTGAGCAGGTGTATGCTTTGCAAGTGCATGTTGTATACACGTACCGTATCGTTATGAATAAGCATATCGGAATAGATGCAAATGTTGTTACTTTTTTCGCGGAAGTTAACATGCCCTGAATTGATAATTTTATACTTGCCGTACGTTGCAATTCCCCAGTGATGTTTATTGCGCAGGGTTAATGTAAATTCGTAATCGTTATACGGTAGTTGTAAAATTTGTTTAAGCGAGTCCACATTGATAAACTCATTGTCATCATCGGCATAAAACTCCTGAAAAGCAATAATATCGGGCTTTTCTTTTTTTATAAAATCAAATATTTGTTGCCTTGTTTCTTTGTTTTTGCTCCAATTGTACAAATCAAAAAGACGTACATTGAAACTCATAATCTTGATGGCTTGTGTATTTTTCGGAAGTTCTTTGCTGCTCAATCTAAGTTGAAAAATGGTATTAAAATGAAAGAAACCAATAACAAGTGCAATACCCGAAAAAAGCATCAGCTTGCTTTTACGCAGCAACCAAAATAGCAAGAAAAAAATGTTGATGATGTAAATGGCAGGATATGCCAGACCTAAAAAAGCCAATGGCCAAAATTTGGCCGGGCTCACATAGGCATTCATGTAGCACAGGAGCAGAGCACCAATGGCTAATAAATTAAAAAAGAAAAATACTTTTTTCAGCAAGGACATAGCATACAATCAGCACAAATCGATAAAACGAATGAATATCACAAGGCAAAATGCAATGCCTTGTGATAGGGTGTTGATACGTTTGAATTAATTGGTCAGTTTCATTTCGTTTACCAAATTGGTAGCACCTGCCAATTTATCCATGATGAATAATACATAGCGGATGTCAACACAAATGGTGCGCTTTAGTTGTGGATCGAACACAAGGTCTCCGGTCATGGCTTCCCAATTACCGTCAAAGGCAATTCCAATCAATTCTCCTTTGTCATTCATAACTGGGCTGCCCGAGTTGCCTCCTGTAATATCATTGTTGGTTAAAAATGCCACTTTAAGTTCCCCGTTTTCGGCATAACGTCCAAAATCTTTTTTCTTGATTAGTTCGATTAATTTTTCGGGTACATAAAATTCAGATGTTTTATCCTTTTTTGCTTTTTGCAAAATACCATCTGTAGTGGTGTAGTAATTAAAATTAACAGCATCGGCAGGCGCATATGATTTGATGTTGCCGTATGTTAAACGCTCGGTGCTATTGGCATCAGGATAAAATGTTTTATCTTTTCTAAACTTCATCAATCCTTCTAAATAGATTCTTTTCAATCGATCGGTTTGTGCCATAAATTTTTGTTGAGCAGGCGCAATTTGTGCGGTATTAAATTGCGTAAGCTCGTTATTTAAAGTAAACACCGGGTCTTTCTCAAAGCTTTTTGCATTAGGTTTAGCAAGCCATTTTTCAAATTTCTCTTTTGAAGTGAATATACTTTTTTCAAAAAGTTTATCGGCCCATTTACTCACTTTCTCTTCATTACTTTTTCCTTTTCCGGCTGCTATTTTAGCAATTGCTGGTGGGAGCTTTGCAGCAGGAATATCGGCTATGTAAAGCAGTATCATTTCTTTAACCACCGATAAATCTGTTTGTGTATTATAATCTTTAAAAAACTCATCGGCTGCTAATTTGGCCTCTGCTGTAGCTTCTGCAAGTGCTTTGGCATCGGCAGGTTTTTTGGCTGCTTCATCTTTTACTCTTGAGGCAATTCTAATTAACTGCGCTGCTTCGCAACTTTTACCGGCCAGATTAAGATATAATAACTGAGAAACCATATCCTTGTATCCATCAACAGCAGTGGCATATTCGCTCAATATATCGGCATATTTGGCATTTCCTTCGCTACTTTTAGCCCAAGCGGTAAAGGCGGCTTCTTCTTTTTTTCTTTGTGAAATAACGTCTAATCTCTCGAGTCCTTCATTTTGTCCAATGTAGTATTTCCAGGAGTTAGCCATTGAAGCATGTTTTGCCGAATATTGTATGCGCACTTTGGTGTCGGCATCCATATTTTTTTTCCATGTTTCGAGTCGTT
This sequence comes from Bacteroidia bacterium, assembly GCA_044370815.1. GTDB lineage: Bacteria > Bacteroidota > Bacteroidia > UBA4408 > UBA4408 > CAIKXD01. Next base: position 9,720 of record JBILUU010000045.1, on the reverse strand, counting down.
TACCAAACAATTTAATTTGAACGGGATTGATGTATTGCATTTGCAATTCCATACCGGGTGAAGTGATGTAACGATTTGTTCTTCCTGGGAAACCCATAATCATAGCAAAGTCACCTTCCTTGTATCCTTTGAGCGAAACAGGAATAACGTGCTTTGGCTTGTAAGGGACATTGTCAGCAGCATATTCTGCCGGTTTGTTGTCTTTGTTGGCATAAATACGCAATAGTGAGAAATCTCCTGTATGACGCGGCCACATCCAATTATCCGTATCGCCACCAAACTTTCCTATTGATTGCGGTGGAGCGCCAACCAAGCGCACATCTTTAAATGTTTCATATATAAATAAATAAAATTCGTTACCATTAAACATATCCTTCACAACAGCTTTATACTTGCCGTCTTCGGCAGCTTTTTTAGAAATTTCTTTGGTAGCATCACCAATCATTTTGCTGCGGTCTGCTGCAGATGTATTGTCATCAATGCCTTTTAAAACCTCAGCGGTAACATCTTCCATTCTCACTAAAATTGAAGCAGTTTGTCCGGGTATTTTTAGCTCTTCCTTAAATGATTTAGCCCAAAAACCATCATCAAGATAATTATGCTCCACTGAGCTATTTTCTTGAATAGCGCTGTAAGCACAATGATGATTGGTAAACAATAAACCGTTTTCTGATACTATTTCGGCAGTACAAAATTCGAGACTAACTATGGCATCTTTTAGTGCAGCTTGATTGATGTTGTAAATTTCTTCAGCCGTTAATTTGCAGCCATGCTTGGCTATATCCTCAGCATTTAAGCGCTTTACCAACATAGGAAGCCACATGCCCTCATCGGGTATGGCAAATAGGTTAAAACAATAAAATGTAACTATGGTAAAGGTTAATAAAATCTTCTTCATTGTATGATAAAGTTTAAGTTTAAGAATTAAATTTAATTGGGTTGAAAAAGGTTTAGAATAAACCGTGAATCTCTGCATCTATTTTGCTCACAATTACCCCAAGGTCTTCATTCGATTCTGCAAAGTTGAGGTTGTCAACTTCAATAATAAGCAGCTTGCCATGATTGTAGGTAGAAATCCATGCTTCATAACGCTCATTAAGTCTTTTAAGATAGTCGAGTCGAATAGAGTTTTCATAATCTCTACCTCTTTTTTGAATTTGATTGACAAGTGTGGGCACCGATGCTCTTAAGTAAATAAGCAAATCAGGCGGTTGTACAAACCCATCCATCAGGTTGAAAAGTGTAAAATAATTTTCGAAATCACGGGTAGTCATTAAACCCATGCTATGCAGGTTGGGCGCAAAAATGTATGCATCTTCGTAGATTGTTCTGTCCTGAATAACATTTTTACCACTCTTCCTGATTTCAAGTACCTGATTAAAACGGCTGTTTAGGAAGTAAATTTGAAGGTTAAAGCTCCAACGCTGCATGTCTTCGTAAAAATCGTTGAGGTAAGGATTATCATCAGCATCTTCAAAATGTGCTTGACAGTTGTAGTGCTTTGCGAGCAGGGTGGTAAGCGTTGTTTTTCCAGAACCGATGTTTCCGGCTATTGCGATGTGCATAATGTGAAACGTTTAATTTTTGAGCCGACTAAAGTAAAAAAAATATCAAGTTAAAAATGCATCAATATGGAGTAATTCACAATTTTTGAAAACTTTCTTGGTTTTTACACATAAGTGTATGCAAATACTTACCTTTGCCGTAATAATATTAAGTCATGATTTTACTCACTTTAATGTTTTTAAATCTTGGAGGGTCTGAAGTAATGCTCATCTTGTTGGTGATTTTACTTTTTTTCGGGTCTAAGAATATTCCTAATCTTGCCCGTGGATTGGGCAAAGGAATGCGTGAGTTTAGAGAAGCGACAGATGGTATTAAAAGAGAAATAGAAAACAGTGCATCACCTGTTACAGATGAAATGAAAAAGGCAAGTGATGGTATTCAGCAGCAAATAAACGAACACAAAGCTGCAAACAACTAAACAGAATTATTTTGAAACACGTTTTATCGGGCACCCTCAATTTGGTTGTATCGTGCCACTATGGATTTGAGGAACTGCTTGCTGAGGAACTCAGCGCTTTAGGCTTCGAGCAAATAAATTTACATAATCGTTCGGTAACCTGCACGGGTACGCTTCAAATGGTGTATCGCGCAAATTATTGCTGCAGGTTGGCTTTAAGGGTTTTAATTAAGATTGCTTCCTTTGAAGCACCTGATAGTAATACTTTGTATGAAGAGGTGTATGATTTGCCGTGGGAGCAATTGATTGATGCTGATGCTAAAATTGCCATCAACAGTATTTGTAATCAGTCGCAGTTCGATAATACCATGTTTGTATCTATGCGCGCCAAGGATGCTATTGCCGATTTCTTTCGTCATCGCACAGGCATAAGACCATCGGTAGATAACGACAACCCTGATTTAAGAGTACAGGTACATATTTTTAAGGAGCAGGCCACGGTATTGCTCGATTCTTCGGGCGATTCATTACACATGCGCGGATACAGAACTGCAGTTAACAAGGCGCCTATTAGTGAAGTGCTAGCAGCTGGCCTGATTATTAAATCGGGTTGGACACCCGATCAAGCATTTTATGATCCGATGTGCGGGTCAGGTACCTTTTTGATTGAAGCGGCTATGATGTCGACTAATACACCTGCTGGTTTTTACAGAAAGGGATTTGGTTTTGAAAGATGGAAAGGTTTCGATAGAGCGCTATTTGAACATGTTGTTGCAGAAGCTTGCAGTAAAAGAAAATTGCTTGCTAAATGTGTCATTGAAGGTAGCGATAGTGCAAGGAAAAGTTTGAGCATTAGCCGAGACAATATCAAGTTTGCAGGTTTATCAGGGCTTATCAAAACATCTTTAGCAGATTTTGAAACAGCACCTGCTCCCGAAGTACCCGGTACCATTATCATCAACCCACCTTATGGCGGGCGTTTTGATAAAGATGATGTGGAAGTGTTGTACCAGCGAATTGGCGACACACTTAAAAAAAATTACAAAGGTCACACGGCATGGATTATCACTGCAAATAGAGAGGCCGTGAAACACATTGGTTTACATGCCACTAAAAAATTTATTGTATTTAACGGACAGTTAGAGTGCAGATTCCTGAGATATGATATATACGAGGGCTCTAAAAAAGCCAAGCATCAGCAGGCCAGTATATAATTCCAATTACATTAACTTTTTTTTGTACTAAAAATAAGAAACCCGCCTGACTGCTGTCGGGCGGGTTTCTTGAATAATGATTTACTTGAATTATTTTTTAACCATCATTTTGCGAGTAACGCTTTTGTTACCTGCTTTCACAGTGTAAAAATATAATCCTGAAGCAAGGTCAGAACCATCGATATTCACGCGGTGAGAACCTGCCATCATGTTACCTTTGTCAAATGTTGCAACAGTTGTACCAAGAGTATTCACAATATCAACTGTTACATGAGCTGTTTCAGTTAAGCTTAGGTTAAAGCTAGTTTGCAAATCGAATGGGTTTGGAGCATTGGCGCTTACATCAAAACCTTCTGCTTTACCAATACTTCTTACACTAACAAATTCTGATTGATCGAATTCAATTCCACTCACAAAGTAATGTTTCATTGGTAAGGTAAGGTCAACAATGTTTGGCCATTCAAGCGGTAATGAAACGGTTGCAGGTGTCTTGTATAGTGTACCATTTTGTAGGGTAATGTTTGAAATGTATAGGAAATAGTTCTCTGCATCTTCAGTGAATTGCTTAGTTGCTGTCCACTTTTGATTAGTTACATCATAACCTTTACCAAAGATATTTGGCTTATTATTTTGCAATTCATCGGCAGGATCAGGATTTGTATCAAGCCAGTAGTAAAATAATTTAGAACCATCATCAGAGCGACTCATCTGCATTCTGGCGTCAATTTCGAAAGGAGCTCCTGTATCATCAGTAAATGGTGAGAAGTCGGCTGCATTGTCTGTATTCAATGAATCAACCAATACGGCATCCCAAGTGTTGCCAGTGGTGTAAGTATCAAACATATAGAATGTTTTTACTTGTGAACCTGCATTGTAAGCAAAAGTGTAACCTAATGAATCATTGCTCATAGTAAAGCCACTTAACACAGTTGAGAAAATGTGTAAATTACCGTTTTCGTCAACAGCACAATCCATTCCTTTTGCCATTGAGAACCATGCTTTGCCTGGACCAGTAAAGCCATTATCGGCACTTACCCAAGAAGCGTCAAGTGTTGAATCAATAGCAGGCAATGAAGAGAAGTTAAAGCTTGGCAATTGATTCCAAGTTGCTCCGGCATCGGTAGTTTTGTATACAATAGGCGCATAACCTTTTGCTGTATCATTGGTGATTGCAGCATCAACACCGTTAAAAATAACATAACCTATGTTTCCAGCTTTATTCCAAGCAGTTTGAGCAATGGTGTAGGTTTCGTTAGAACCATCTGTACCTACATAAAAGTTAGGTTTAAGGGAGTCAATTGTCCAGGTGAAAGTATTACCATTAGGTGTTGCAGTATTAATGCTAGCGCCTCTGTATAATTGAGCTATAGCAGTAGTACCATTGGGGTCAGCATATAATCCGCCAGTTACAATTGTTTTAAGGTCAGTAGCGGTGGCACCAATACGCGCAAAACCTTGATTGATGACACCAGCAGCACCATCGATATTAAATATTGGAGTGATGTTAGTACTGTCAAGTTTGGCTGAAGAAAAATAATTTCCAATCCAACCTGAACCAGTAGTAATTGGTCCTGATACTGTTGCAAAAGCATTGTTGATATTGGTATTGCCAGAAGGGTTAAAAATAGCACCACTTGGGTAACGGCATAGGTTCACAGCATCATTTGTTTGAACAATTGAATCCCAAGTTGTACCGTAATTAGTTGAAAAAGTGTTTAGAATGTAACCTGAATTGGAGCCGGGTATCAAATCCATGTAGTAATTACTGATACGATGTGTAAACATCACAGCATTTAATTGTTGGTTGGCAGTTAAACAGTTTGATTCGGTAACAATTAAGCCGTAGGCATTGAAAGAACCGGCAAACTGGGTTTTTGTTACTGCACGATTAGCACCGCCTTGATTGAAATTAAAAGGGGGTCTTTGTTGCGTTGCAGCAGGAAAACGATAACTGTCGTTGTTGTTGAATTTAAAATTCGTTTTGTCCTGAAGCTTAAACGTTTTTTGTGACTGGGCAAAGGTTACAGATGTAAATCCTAGGCCAAGCGTTAGTAGTAAAATTTTCTTCATTGCTTTATTATTAATTGTGTGTTAAATTTAGATGATTTTATATAAAGGTTACAAATTTAGTTAGCAATAGATAAAAAACAAATTTTATTCAAAACTTTTTATCAGGCGCTATTAGTGATAGACATAATTTGATTTAGCTTTGTCCAATCTAATTCATTAAGGCATGCAAGAAGCGCTAAAATCATTTGAAAAACTGCTGAAAATTATGGATGACCTGCGTGCAGGTTGTCCATGGGACCGCGAGCAAACTTTTGAATCGCTCCGACACTTAACCATAGAAGAGGTTTATGAGTTAAGCGATGCCATCATGAAAAATGACAAACAGGAAATAAAGAAGGAAATAGGAGATGTGTTGTTACATATTGTTTTTTATGCTAAAATAGGATCCGAAACTGGCGATTTTAATATTACCCAAGTAATTGATGCTTTATGCGAAAAGTTGATTTTTCGACATCCACATATTTATGGAGATTCCGATAATGGTGGAAAATTAGTAGAGGTTGAAAATCAAAATCAGGTTAAGGAAAATTGGGAAAAACTAAAAATGAAGGAAGGTAATAAGTCTGTTTTAGGTGGTGTTCCGGTTTCGTTGCCGGCCATGATCAAGGCACAGCGAATTCAGGAAAAAGTTCGTGCAGTTGGCTTTGATTGGGATAATCCTGCTCAAGTTTGGGATAAAGTGAATGAGGAATTATTAGAGTTTAAAACTGAAATTGATAACAATGCCGATGATACCAAAAAGGAAGAGGAGTTCGGTGATGTTTTGTTTAGTTTAATCAATTATGCTCGATTTGTGGGTATTAATCCGGAAGATGCCCTCGAAAAAACCAACCGAAAATTTATCAAGCGTTTTCAGTATCTTGAGGAGGAATCAAAAAAAGATGGAAAAAAACTCACGGAAATGACGCTAAACGAGATGGATATATATTGGAATCGGGCAAAGAGTTTGTAATAAATGCAGTTATCACTATCGTTCGGTTGATAGATAATTGTTTTTCTTTTGAAATGATTCCTTTAATGAGATTTAATTTGCACGCTAAAAGCATCGATATTGAGCGCAATTAAAAAACTGGCTTCTCAAACGGCTGTTTATGGCCTTAGCAGTATTCTCGGCAGATTACTCAATTATTTGTTGGTGCCACTTTACACCAATATTTTCCTTCCCGAAGAATATGGTGTGGTAACCGAATTGTATACCTATGTTTCCTTTTTTGCAGTGATGCTTACCTATGGTATGGAAACTGCTTTTTTTAGATACGGTCAAAAGGAGGATACCAATCAAACTACAGTATATGCAACGGCATTGTTATCAGTAATTGCTACTACCGCTATTTTTTTGTTGTTTGGATTTTTATTTTCCGATCAAATTGCACAATCGCTCAGTTACCAACAACATGTGTGGTACATACAGTGTTTTTTAATCATCATCGCTATCGATGCGGTTACAGCAATTCCATTTGCCAAACTAAGAGCAGAAAATAAAGCACTCCGTTTTGCCGGTATTCGCTTGGTTAATATATTTCTAAACATTGGCGTAAACCTATTCTTTCTGCTACTATGTCCGGCCCTTGTAAAAGACTATCCTGAGCAACTGAGCCATTTTTACGATGCGCAAATTGGAGTTGGTTATATTTTTATTGCCAATTTACTTGCAAGTGTAACCACACTGTTGTTGCTAATGCCACAATTTAAAATCAAATTGCAATTCGATAAAAAATTATGGAACGAACTAATTAAATATGCCCTGCCACTGCTGCTTGTGGGACTTGCAGGAATGATTAATGAAACAGCTGACAGGGCCATGCTCAAATATCTGCTCCCTAAGGGAAGTAATGTGATGGCTGAAATTGGTATTTATGGCGCATGCTATAAAATCAGTATCATCATGACCATATTTATTCAAACCTTCAGGTATGCGGCAGAGCCATTTTTTTTCAGTCATGCAAAAAATAAAGATGCCAATCAATTGTATGCCGATGTAATGAAATACTTTGTGATTGCTTGTGCGGTAATTTTTTTAATCACTTTACTTTACCTTGATATTGTCAAATTTTTTGTTGGTAAAAAATATTGGGCTGGCTTATCTATTGTACCTATTTTATTGTTGGCCAATTGGTTTTTAGGAATATACTTCAACCTTACCGTATGGTACAAACTCACCAACAAAACTGGCTATGGTGCGGGTATTAGTATTTTTGGGGCCTTGCTTACCATCGTTTTTAACTTCATATTTATTCCATTGTTTGGCTATTACGGTGCTGCATGCACAACCCTCATTTGTTATGCAGCAATGATGCTTACTAGCTATTTTCAAGGTCAAAAACATTTTCCTATCAACTATGATTTAAAAGGAATTATCGGTTACATCATTTTTGCAATCACCTTGTATTTGCTGTCGAACTTGTTCGCCAATTACTCAGTATCGCTAAAATTATTGTTGAATACAGTATTGCTATTCGTTTTCTTAGGTACTGTTTTCAAGCTCGAAAAAAAACAATTCAAAAGTGTTGCGCTATAATCTAACAAAGGTCAGCTATTATACGCTGTGTTTAATTTGCGCTTTTCACACTGCCGTATCAGGTCAAAATTGCGATACAATTTATTATCATGATGGCAGTATCCTAATGATTACAACCAAAATAAATGAAACCGATTCTGTGTTGCTTTGCCATGATATTGATGGTAAAAATATACTTGTAAGCAATGCAATAGTCTACCAATTTTTCGATAAAAAATTTAATAAAAAGCGTACAATTACAATTATTGATAAGGTATTGCATGAAGATTACTGCATATCCGAGTCTGATACGATCTATCAATACATACAACACCACGATGCATTTGACTTCAAGCTTCAACAATTTTACAGCTATCTCGAACAGCACGTGGTATATCCCAAAAATGCTTTAAAGAAAGGCATACAGGCTCAAGTAAAAGTGAGTATGGTTATCGATAATAAAGGAGTTATCACACAAATTGCTCCACTTACCAAACACGAATGGGGATTCGAAGAATCACTCATGAATACAATTTTCGATAAAAAGCAGTTTGGTTTTGTGATGCACCGCAACAAACCTGTTAAATATTATTTAGAAATACCTTTTGCATTTGTGATCAAAAAAAGATGATTGTTTGCAATACAGTTTGAGAAATACAGATGAAATACTCGAGTAAAATTTATTACATTTATGCCCTTAAAAGTAAAGTTTGATTGAAAAAAATCCCGGTAAAATTAAATTTTTAAAACACCTACATTCGTTTCATGAACAAACTCATTAGATATTTATTACAAGGCATATTATTTACTGTGCCTGTTGCTATAACGGTTTACGTAATTTTAACTATTACCCGATGGGTTGGTAATGTTGTAGATTTTTTGGGAATAGCCATACATCCATTAATAGACCCGCTATTGGGCCTCATCGGAGGAATAATTGTATTAGTTCTTATTGGCGCATTAGGTAGTTCCATCTTTTTTTATCCAGTATTTAAGCGTATAGAACAAGTTATTGAAAAAACCCCCTTTCTAAAAATTGTTTATACCTCTGTTAAAGATCTGCTCTCAGCTTTTGTTGGACAGAAAAAAAAATTCAACAAACCTGTTATTGTTAAAGTAAGCGAACACCCCTTAATGGAAAAATTAGGTTTTATCACACAGCATTCATTAAAAGATTTAGGAGTTGAAGGAAAAAAGGTGGCTGTTTATTTTCCGCTGAGTTACAGTCTTTCGGGCGATTTATTTATCATTCCTGAAGAAAATATCAAGCCGGTGAATGTTCCTGCCGCTGAGTTTATGAAGTTTATTATATCGGGCGGTGTAACCGAAATTGATGAGAACGCAGAACACGATTGATTAATGAAAAATGTAAGCAAAATTTTGATGGTTTGTTTGGGCAATATTTGCCGTTCGCCTCTAGCGGAGGCAATTATGCGAGAGAAATTAAAGCAATATAATCTTCCAATTGCTGTAGACTCGGCCGGAACATCTAACTATCATATTGGTGAAAATCCCGATAGCAGAAGCATTGCTAATGCTGCTAAAAATGGTATCGATATCAGTCAACTTAAAGCGCGTCAATTCAGCGTTCATGATTTTGATCAATTTGATTTGATTTATGTGATGGATGAGAGTAATTACAATAATGTAACAGCATTGGCTCGTGATGAAAATGACAGCAATAAAGTAAGAATAATCATGAATGAGCATGAAGCCCTTGGTTATGCGCATGTGCCCGATCCCTATTTTGGTAAGGAAAAAGATTTTCAGTTGGTATTTGATTTGCTTGATAAAGTATGCGAAAAAATATGCCTAAATTTTCAGCAACAATTGACCAACATCAATCGGTAGTATATGTGTGGTATAGCGGGCTATTTTTCTCCTTCCGGAAAATTTAATAAAGAACATCTTGAACAGGCAACATCAAGTTTGCAACACCGTGGCCCCGATGCAGGTGGTACCTATTTCGAAAGCTT
>JBILUU010000044.1:0-11808 GCA_044370815.1 Bacteroidia bacterium | reverse complement strand
TGGTTCTTTTACTTACTCGGCATACAACGCCAATGCTTTTGAGAGTGTGGCTTCTCTTTTAAAAAAGAAGGGTTATGGGTCCTCTTTTTTTCATGGTGGCAATAATGGTACCATGGGTTTTGATGTATTCTCAAAAGCTGCAGGTTTCGACCGGTACTTTGGTAGAGATGAATACACTGGAGCCCCCGAAGATTTTGATGGGCATTGGGGTATTTTTGATGAACCCTTTTATCAATTCTTTAAAAACTCCTTAGATAAAGAAAAGCAACCATTTGTGAGCTGCTTTTTCTCCTTGTCTTCTCATCATCCATACTTGGTTCCATTGCCATATAAAAACCGTTTTACAGGTAATAGCTTGGCCATATCGGGCAGTGTGCAATATGCAGATTTTGCTTTGCAGCAGTTTTTTAAGGCAGCTCAACAAGCCGAATGGTACAAAAACACCTTGTTTGTGATTACCTCTGACCATACCTCTATGTCTAAAAATCCCATGTATCAAACCGATGCGGGTATTTACAGCATTCCCTTTTTATTGTTTGATCCTTCGCTCGAAAGTGCCTACCAGGTAAATAATACCATTCAACAAATAGACATTTTACCTACCATATTAAATTATTTGCATTATGATAAGCCCTACTTTTCTTTTGGAAAGCCCTTTCATCCTGCTAAAGATGGCTATGCAGTATCCTACAGCGGACAATTTTATCAACTCGTCAGCGACCGTTACTGCCTGCAGTTTGATGGAGAAAAAACGTTTGCGGTATTTGACATGCAAAACGATTCATTGTTAACCAAAAATGTCATAAATCAATCGGGCATCGACTATAGTAAAGAGGAAAAGTGGTTAAAGGCAATATTGCAAACCTATCATCAATGCTTAATTGATAATCGCATGCGCATCAAATAGGGCATGGCAAAATTAGAACGCACTTTGTATATGTTTGGTACTTGTTTTTCCTTGTGCTTTAATGATGGCAATAATATCAAATCTAAGTTCGAGATGAAGCGCTTGTTGCTCGCAATAGGCCTCTGCAGCATTTTTAAGTAGCTGCTGCTTCTTTAAATGTACTGCCTCCTCGGGCTTACTTACCTTATCGTAACTGCGTGTTTTTACTTCAACAAATACCAGGGTTTGATCAATCTGCGCAATGATATCCACCTCTGCTTTTTGCCAACGCCAGTTGGTTTCCAAGATGTTATAATGAAGGGCACGCAAATAATTAACGGCAAGTTGCTCACCTTTTTCTCCAAGTTCAATATGTGCGGGCATGTTAAGCAGTGTATGTTAAACTTACTTGATTGTGCTCTACCAGCAAGGTAGCAGTGAGCCCCAATGGCAGAGAAAGATTTCTATCGATATGTCCGCAAGGAAAATCATAGCAAACAGGAAACTTAGCATCTTTGATGTGCGAGGCAATAATTTGTTCGGCTGTTTTACCAAACGGTACGGTATTATCTTTCATGTCGCTCATGCCACCAACTATAAGTCCGGCAATTGCTTCAAATTTTCCTGCACGTTTTAAACTTACAATCATTCTGTCGATGTGATATAAATATTCATCAAGATCTTCAATGAAGAGAATCTTTCCGCTTGTGTCGATATCGGTAATGCTGCCTTGCATGGCATATAATAAAGATAGATTGCCGCCTATGATAGGAGCTGTTGCTTTTCCCTCTACAAATAATGAGCGGTTGGCAGGGTTGGAAATAGGATAGGCATAGCTCATCATTTGGCCTTCAAGAAATTTGAAAAGTGTATCGGTAGCTTCCTTATTTTTCGTGAAGTTGATGGGCATAGTTGCATGCAAACTGGCTATATGATGACAGTGAAGTGCGCTGTGCCAAACAGTTATATCGCTGTACCCAATTAGCCATTTAGGATTTTTTTGCAGTGGCTTCAGGTCTATGCGATCTGCAATACGCATACTGCCATAGCCACCCCTGGCAATTATAATAACTTTTACGGCAGGATCATTGATCATTTCTTGTAAATCATTTGCCCGCTGTTCGTCAGTACCTGCAAACTGATTATCCTCGGCAAATAAATTGGTTGACAGCTTCACTGCATAGCCCTTTTCCTCAATGAGGGCAATTGCATCACCCAACTCTTCTTTGCTTATTTTTCGGGCAGTTGCCGTAATGCCAATTGTGTCGCCTTTTTTAATGAAAGGAGGTATAATCATTATCTCTTATATTTGTGGGCTAAATTATAAACTTAAAGTAAAGGTCAGCGATTTTTTGTATAAGAAAAAAGAAAATCTGCAGCCCCTGAAAAGATACATGCTATGTCAACAATTAACCACAAAAGAACAACAGTAACAGCTGCTTTGCCATACGCCAATGGTCCGGTGCATATTGGTCACTTGGCCGGATGTTACTTGCCTGCCGATATTTATGTTCGTTATTTAAGATTGAATAAAAAAGAAGTATTGTTTATTTGCGGAAGCGATGAACACGGTGTGCCCATTACCATTAAAGCCAAGAAGGAAGGCATTACACCGCAACAAGTAGTGGATAAATACCATAAAATGATGGGAGATTCCTTTCATGAATTTGGAATCAGCTTTGATATTTATTCCAGAACATCCAGTAAAACACATCATGAAACAGCTGCAGAGTTTTTTAAAGTATTGTATGATAAAGGTGTGTTTACCGAAGAGATTACAAAACAGTATTTTGATGAAACAGCCAATCAATTTTTGGCAGACAGATACATCATGGGTACCTGTCCTGTGTGTAGCAATGAAAACGCTTATGGCGATCAATGCGAACGTTGCGGAAGTACTTTAAATGCCACTGATTTAATTAATCCGCATTCAACCTTATCGGGTGCAACACCGGTATTGAAAGAAACAAAAAACTGGTTTTTACCATTAGATAAATTATCACCCAAAATATTGAGTTATATCGAAAGTCATAAAGATTGGAAAAGCAATGTTTATGGTCAATGCAAGAGTTGGTTAGTGAGTGGAGATGGCTTGCAACCAAGAGCCATGACGCGTGATTTAGATTGGGGTGTACCAGTACCTGTTGAAGGGGCAGAAGGAAAAGTATTGTATGTATGGTTTGATGCTCCTATCGGATACATCTCTGCCACTAAAGAGTACGCTAAACAAATAAATAAGGAAGATTCTTGGAAAGACTGGTGGCAAAAGGATGATACGCGTTTAATCCATTTTATTGGAAAAGATAATATTGTTTTTCATTGCATCATTTTTCCTGCCATGTTGATGGAGCATGGCAATTTTGTGTTGCCAGATAATGTGCCCGCCAATGAGTTTTTAAATTTAGAAGGCGATAAAATTTCTACTTCGCGCAATTGGGCCGTATGGTTGCACGAGTATTTGAATGACTTTAAAGATATGCAGGATGTGTTGCGTTACACCCTTTGTAGCAACATGCCCGAGACTAAAGACAATGATTTTACTTGGAAAGATTTTCAGGCCAAAAACAATAATGAATTGGTGGCTATTTTAGGTAATTTTATCAATCGTACTTTGGTATTAACACATAAGTATTATAGCGGTAAAGTACCTGCTATGCAAGATTTAAAGGATATCGACAAGCACTGCTTAAACGAAATGGTACAAGCGCCAAAACGTATCAGCGATAGTATTGAGAAGTTTAGATTTAGAGAGGCCTTAGCAGAATTCATCAATTTGGCGCGCACCGGAAACAAATATTTGGCTGATACAGAGCCATGGAAATTGTACGGAAAAGACAATGATCGTGTGGCTACTATTATGCATGTATCCTTGCAGCTAACGGCATGTTTAGCCGTTTTGAGTGAACCTTTTTTGCCATTCAGTTCTGCGAAAATTTATGGCATGCTCAATTTGCAAAAAACAGATTGGACGCAATTGAATAATCATTTGCTTGCGGTAGATCATGTGATAGGGGAGGCAGCTTTATTGTACAATAAAATTGAAGATGCAACTATTGAGCATCAAATAGAAAAATTACATCAATCAAAGCAAATGAATAAAGCACAAGATGAAGCCGAAGCGCCTGTAAATGTTGCACCTCAAAAAGCCGAGACTAGTTTCGATGATTTCAGCAAAATGGATATTCGCACTGGAACTATTATGGAGGCCGAGCGTGTGCCTAAAACTGATAAATTATTGAAACTAAAAATCAATACGGGTATTGATGAAAGAACAATTGTTTCGGGCATTGCACAATATTATGCGCCTGAAGATATTATTGGTCAAAAAATATGTATGCTTGTAAATTTAGCACCCCGAAAAATTAAAGGGATTGAAAGTCAAGGTATGATTTTAATGGCCGAAAATAGCAAAGGTGAGTTGTGTTTTATGACACCTACTAAGGATTTTAATAATGGTTCGTTGGTGAAATAATTCTTTATACAATGAATCTGAAACGAATCATTTTAAATATTTTCCTTTTTTTTGTTTCATTTTCTGTTTTTGCCCAATTAGATGCTGAACAATTTAAGAAGTTCGAAGGCTTAACAAAAGAGGATGAATTAATAGTTAATGTAAATAATTATGGTTGTAGCATAAATTACTATACTAGGTATGTTTTTTACATTAATTCAAAAGGATATAGAGTTAAGAAATTCTTAGCGATGCCCAGTAATACTTTTGTTGATGGAGAGAAGTGGAGTACAGAAAGATTAATTAAACTCGAAGAGGAACAAAGAAATTTCAAACTATTCACACTCACACAAATGCAATATTTAAATTGGATTGAAGAATTAAGACAAATTGTAAATTCTAATAATTCAGATGCTGTTAAAATTGCAGGAGATGGAGTTAAGCTCGAAATAAATTTTAATGGTAAAACTTTTTCAAGAGAATATAGAGGTTGGATTGAGTTTAAAACCCTTCCTAAAAAGAATTAATTAATTGCTATTAAACTCTATTAATATCAAATACAAATTGCAGTTATTTGAATATTCAAAACAGTTTATCCCTTCCCCAAATAAATACTTCCTTTTCCTTGCCCAATCATTTCAATTTGTTGTTCTTGGCGCAGGTATTGAAGGTCTTTTTTTAATGTTGGCAAAGGCACTTTTTTAAAGTGCTTGGCAATATCGCTCACTTTTAAAGGTTGCTTTTTTTCGATGTAAGTTTTTAGTTGTTTTTGTCTTTCACTTAAATACGCGCCTTTGCTTTTATATGCCTCATATTTTTGATCTAATTTTTCTGTGAGTTTAGCAATGCCTTGCAAAAAGTAAATTAACCATTGATCAATCTTTTCAGACTTTTTGCCTCTGTTTTTTTGTCCATTCATTAAGGCATTGTAATATTCCTTTTTATTAATTTCAATATGATTTTCAAAAGAAATGTATTGAATAAAAGTATAATCATATTTCAATAAGAACAAGGTGGTTAAAAGCCGGGATAATCTGCCATTTCCATCTTGAAAAGGGTGAATACTTAAGAATTCGTATATAAGCAAACCAATCAATAAAAGTGGGTGAATACTTTTAATTGTAAACTGTTCGTTCATCCAAGCAATTAAAGAGCGCATCTCGCTATCAACCAAAGCAGGCGCGGTGGTATGAAATATAATTTTTTGTGTACCATCTGGGTATTTAGCGATAACAGAATTGGAGAGACTTTTATATTTACCACGGTGCCTTTCATCTTTCTTACTATATTTTAGAAGTAGTTGATGTAATTGCTTGATATAGCTTTCAGAAAATTGAATAACGGTGTAGTTATCATAAATTAATTCAAGCACTTCAAAATAGCCTACCACTTCTTGTTCATCTCTTGATTTTAATTCAGTGATTTTGATATCATTCAATAGATTTTGAATTTCCTTGTCGGTTAAGGTTGCGCCTTCAATTCGTGTAGAAGAACCTATGGATGCCACTGTGGCAATGTTTCTAAGTTCTTTAAGGTAATTATTTTCAATCAATTCTGTATTATTCCACTTGCCTTTATAATTGTCGATATGGGCAATTAGCTGAAGAATCTGCTGATTATTTTCAAAATCGAATTTTAAAAAGTTGAAATATTTTTCCACCTCAAGTGCTCATTAAATATTAAGCACAAATATATAAATTATCTAAAAGATATCCATAAAATATCCATAAAAATCTATAAAATATCCATAAAAAATTAATAGCTGTTTGATAATCAATTGTTTATAGATTTATAAAAAATTAACCCCCAATTTGAATCATACTGCGATCGCTGTTGCTGTGCAGATCATTCATGCCTCCAAGTGCTGCAGCTTTACTTAATACATTTTGATGAATGAGTGAAAGCACATTTTCTCCATTTCGAAGAGGAGTTAATAAATCGGTTTCATTTTTTGCAAACAGGCAATTCCGCAATTTGCCATCAGCAGTTAAACGCAGTCTGTTGCAGCTTTCACAAAAAGGATTTGTTACTGTAGTGATAAAACCAAAATTACCTGTAAAACCTTTTACTTTGTAATTACGTGAAGTACTGTTGGCTTCATCGTCTAATTTTATTATATCAAATTGTTTTTCTAAATTGCTTAATACGCTCTGGTAATCGAGCACTTTTTCTTTGTTCCAATCATTTTTTTCGAAAGGCATAAACTCTATGAAACGAACATCTAATGGATATTTTTCGGTCCACTTTACAAAATCAATGATGGCATGCTCATTCACATTTTTAAGCATCACCAAATTTATTTTCACATGCATATTCAGTGATAGTAAATGATTGATGTTGTTTAGTATTTTATTGAGCTGACCTGTATGTGTAATGCGTTTAAATTCTTCGGCATCTAAACTATCTAAACTTATGTTGATGTTTTTTACGCCATATTTTTGCAAGGTATCGAAATAATTGTCAAGCAATAAACCATTTGTAGTGAGGCCAATATTTATGGATAAAGTAGCGAGCTTTTCGAGTATAGCGTCAAAATCTTTTCTTAATAAGGGCTCGCCACCTGTTAATCTAATTTTAGTAATGCCATTTTGAACAAATATCTGTGCTAAGTCAAATATTTCATTGGCATTCATCAGCTTATTGATTTTTGTGCCATGGTAAGAACTTAAAGGCATGCAGTAACTACAGCGCATGTTACAAGCATCGGTAAGTGAAATTCTTAAGTAAGAGTGGTTGCGGCCAAATTGGTCTGTCAACATAAATAAAGTAGGCTGCAAAGATAGGGACTCAAATGTATTTTGATTTAATTTGTTGAATATATCTTTTGATAAGTTTTAAATGGACTGGATTACTGTGCTTTTTTTGGGATCTTTAGCTTGTGTTGCTTTTGGCTATGCGGCTGTTGGTCATGGTGGAGCCAGCGGATATATTGCAGTATTTGCTTTGTTTGGTATGATTTCGCCAACGATGAAATCTTTTGTGCTACTGATGAATTTAGCTGTAGCTTCTCTTTCTTTTTATCAATACTATAAACAAGGCCATTTTAATTTAAAATATTTTTTGCCTTTTGGATTAGTTGCAGCTCCAATGGCATACATAGGTGCAAGTTTACAAGTTGATGCTCTGTTATATAAATATATATTGGCGTGTTTTTTAATTTTTTCAGTATTTTACCTTTTAGGTTTTTTAAATCGGTATAAAAAAACTTTTCAAATTGGTTATTCAGCATGGATTGCGATATTCATGGCTATGTTAATTGGTTTTATTTCTGGTGTAACTGGAGTAGGGGGCGGTATATTTTTAAGCCCCATTTTATTAATTTTAGGTTGGCTAAATGTAAAGCAAACAGCAGCTGTTTCGGCCTTATTTATTGTATTAAATTCTTTGGCAGGTTTACTCGCGATTCAAAATTTTGAGGTGCTTTATACACAGGAAATGTTGATTAAACTTTTGATGGTTATGGGTTTTGGCTATTTGGGCAGTCGCTGGGGCGTGCATCTCGAAAATACGCATCTACTAAAGCGAATGTTAGCTTTGGTGCTTTTTGTGGCAGCCATTAAATTGTGCTTTGTGTAACGCTATGAACTGCTTTGGTATTTTACTAACATCTAAACATGCATATTTCTTTTTGCTCATTCACTGCGCTAATTATATCTTTGAACTTTATTAAAAATTAAAATCATGGAAATTCCTAAGGGTAAACTAATTTCGGTGGGGGGAAATGAAGATAAAGGAACAGATATTGAAAAAAATTTTGAACCTAAAAATTATCTCAATTTTTTTGAATTTGGTATTTTAAAACGAATTTTAAAAGAGTTAAAAAACGACAAAGAATCAAGGATTGAAGTAATTACCTCTGCAAGTATGATTCCTGAAGAGGTAGGAGAAAATTATATTGATGCTTTTGCAAAATTAGGTGCCACTAATATAGGCGTGATGCATATTAAAAAGCGTGAAGATTGTTTAAATCAAGAATATATTGATAGAATCAAAAATTGTGACGGTGTGATGTTTACAGGTGGTAATCAATTACGCTTGAGTATGATTTTTGGCGGTACCGAAATTCTGAATATTTTACACGAACGCTACATGCATGAAAACTTTTTAATTGCAGGAACAAGTGCAGGAGCTATGGCCATGAGCAACACCATGATTTATCAAGGAAGCAGCACCGAATCTTTGTTGAAAGGCGAAGTTAAAATTACTACCGGTTTAGGATTTTTACACAATGTAATTATTGATTCTCATTTTGTAAAGCGTGGCCGTTTTGGCAGGTTGGCGCAAGCGGTGGCCGGTAATCCAGGATGTATTGGTATTGGATTAGGAGAAGATACGGGCGTATTGGTTACACAAGGAAATAATATGGAAGCCATAGGCTCTGGTTTAATTTTAATATTTGATGGGCACAACATTAAGCACAGTAATATTGCTGATGTAGAAGAAGGCACACCTCTATCTATTGAAAATATGATTGTGCATGTAATGGCAAAAGGCAATCATTATCATATTCGTCAACGTAAATTTTATTCAGACCACGCAGCGGTTAATGCCTAAACAGCCACATAAAATTTTGCTCTTTGACGGGGTTTGTAATTTGTGTAACAATACAGTATTATTTGTTATCAAGCGCGACCGAAAAAAGCAAATCAGATTTGGTGCTATTCAGTCTCAAGAAGGTAAAAAGTTGTTGCAAAGTTTTGGCATTGATCAGCAGTATTTGGGCTCGCTCATTTTCATTGATGAGGGAAAGGTATATCTTAAAAGCTCGGGTGCACTTCGCTTGAGTAAATACCTATCGGGATTATGGCCGCTTTTGTATGCTTTAATGGTGATCCCGGCATTCATCAGAAATCCTATTTACGATTTTATTGCTGCCAACCGTTACAAATGGTTTGGTAAAAAGGAAGTATGCATGATTCCTACACCTGAGTTAAAATCTTTATTTTTAAATGATGAAAATTAAAATTGCCTGCTTTGTATTTGCTTTTTTTATGGCCGCCTGCGTTTCATTTGCACAGTCGGGCGCTGACTATCCTGCTTATTGGATTTTTTTTAAAGACAAACAAGGAGTAACATTTGATCCCTATACTTATTTTCATAAAAATACCATTGAACGTAGGTTAAATGCTGGAATCCCCTTGAACGATATCACCGATTTTCCGCTAAATCAATCATACGTGAATGCAGTGGCAGCGCATTGCGATTCAATTACCATAGAGAGCCGATGGATGAATGCAGTTAAAATTTGGGGAAGTGATGACAGTCAAATTAATAAAATAAAATCGTTACAATTTGTCGACCGTGTTGAACGAGCAGTTAATGGAGCTGTGGTAATGAATGCCACTCAACAAAGTGCTGAGCGCACACTCAAGGATAAAGACCTTAAGTTAGCCGAAAAGCAACTTGAGAGTATGGGATTCAGTGCGTTTAAAAAATCAGGACTCAACGGTAAAGGTGTTAGGGTGGCCGTATTTGATGCAGGTTTCCCCGGACTTAACGAACATCCCGCTTTTGAAGAGCATCGCAAAGAAAATAGAATTGCAGGTGCCAGAAATTTTCTAAAAAAAAATAGCGATGTGTATCGGGGAGGTACTCACGGAATCATGACTTCGGGTTGTGTAGCCGGTATCACCAAAGATGTTCAAACCGGATTAGCCACAAAGTGTGAGTTGTTATTGGCACTCACCGAGTTTAATATTAGGGAACCTTTTAAGGAAGAAGAATATTGGTTGGCGGCCGCTGAATGGGCCGATCAGCAAGGTGCAGATATTATTAGCAGCTCACTTGGTTATTCTTTCGAGCGTTATTTTTATAAAGATATGAATGGTCAAACAAGCCTAGTCTCTAAAGCAGCAAGAATGGCTGTGAGAAAAGGAATCTTGGTGGTAAATAGTGCCGGTAATGAGTACACCAATCCTTGGTTATTTATAATTACTCCTGCCGATGTAGATAGCGTAATGGCTGTTGGTGGCGTTGATCCCGAAACCGGGTATCATATTAGTTTCAGCAGCATTGGGCCTAATAGCAAAAAAGTGATGAAGCCAAATGTTTGTGCCTTTGGTCACGTGCTTACTTCCAATAAAAAAGGTTTCTCACAAGTTGATGGCACTTCTTTTTCTTGCCCCTTGGTATCGGGTTTTGCAGCATGTGCTCTTCAGGCCAATCCAAATTTAAAAGGTAAACCAATGGAGCTGTTTGATTTGATACAGCGCTCTTCAAGCTTGTTTCCTTATTTCGATTATATGCATGGCTTTGGTGTACCTCAGGCCGGTATGTTACTAAAAATGAATAAAGACAATGGACCTACGTTTGATTTTGATTTAAAAGATGATGGACTAATCATTAAGCTTCGTGAGACTAAGGTAAAAGATGCGGTAACAGGTGGCGAAATACCTGTATATTATCATATCCAAAATGACAAGGGTGTGATTGTAGATTATTTTCTGGTAACAGCTGATGAAAAAGAAGTTTTAAAATTTGAAAACAGACTTTATAAGAAAGGACAAAAATTAATGGTTCATTATAATGGCTACACGGCCTCCTACACATTTTAAATTTATCACTATGAAAAAACAGGTATTCTTATCGCTCATTTTTATTGCCGTTAATATAGTTGGGTACAAAAAAGCAAATGCTCAAAAACAAATCATACATCGAAATTTAAAACAAGATACGCTCAAGGTAGATAGAGGCCCAAATGCACGTAAGTTTCGCCACACGTATTTTATTGCAGGCGGTATTGTGCCCGACTCAAAGATGATTAATCCTGCCAATTCAAACGAATTTGGCATTGGTTGGTTGAATAAAAGAAAGCTGAGCAATGCCTTTTCTATAGGGTTTGATTTTGCTTTTTCTTACCGGAATTATCGCATCAAGGATACTTCTTATTATGCACTTCCTCCTGGATCAACATTAATCAAAGAAAGGATTTATACCCGAAATTTACAGTTGAAGCCTTGGGTTAGAATAAATTTTGGAAAGCACGGCAATACCCTAGGAAAATATATCGATCTAGGCGCTTTTTGCGAGTGGAGTTTTGCGCGAACCCGCTATTTTAAATTTGAAAATCCCGATGGTACACCCGAAGGAGAGAAGGGTGAGTATTTGTTAAAAAAGCAAGATTGGTTTTTACCATTTAACTATGGCGCGATGCTCAGAATTGGATACAATAAATGGGCGTTTTATGGCATGTATAGGGTAAGCGATATGTTTAAATTAAACCCCTATTATGCTGAGTTACCAAGGATTACAGCAGGTGTTAATTATGCGATTTATTAAGTAAAAAGTAATTAGGAATTCCCAAGCAGACCCTAAGCTGAAGGAAATTGATGTGTGTTGGGCTTAGTGTCGGTATTGAAATGGCAAGGCTTTAGCTTAGCGCCAGCTGGGGACATCAGCTAATCAGCTAATCAGCTAATCCGCTCATTAGCCAATCATTTGTTAGTAAATCAATAAAATTCCAAGCAGGCGC
>JBILUU010000367.1:0-3222 GCA_044370815.1 Bacteroidia bacterium | reverse complement strand
ATACCAATCTCACCTTAATAAAGTCACGTGTTGATATTCCTACACAAGAGATTGAAAACTCTAAAAATGTAGACTCTACATACAACCTTGTAAATAGACCTTTTCAAGGACAAGCACCGTATATTATCAATGCTATTTTAACTTATGCCAATCCTAAAATAGGACACGAAAGTTCACTTTCATTTAATGTTTCGGGAGCAAAATTATATAGTATTTCATTGTTTGCCACACCTGATGTGTATGAAGCGCCTGTTCCTTTTCTAAACTTTAAAACCACTCAAAATATTGGTAAGTATTGGCAAATATCATTCACCATGCGCAATCTATTGAATGCTATGGTTAGAAAAACTCAGGTATATAAAGGACAAACCTATTTTGCAGAAACTTTTCAAATTGGAAGGACATTTGGTTTAGGGGTTAGTTTTAGGATAAAATAGGAGCTATTGAATTAATGCCAAAGCCCCACAATATATAAGGCAGGTTGGTATTTTTCGGTGACTAAAGTTTTGGTAAAAATACAACTATCCCTATCATTGCAGCTGCAAGTGCGGCTATGAGCACCGCGCCTGCTGCCAGGTCCTTTACTACTTTTGCGCGTGGATTATATTCAGGTGATACCATATCTGTTAATTTTTCTATCGCAGTATTCATCATTTCAGATATTATTACAAGTCCTATGGCCACAATTACAGCAATCCATTCTGTTGTGTTAATGCTGAAATAAAAACCTGCTGCAACAACTAATACTGTTGCAATAGCATGAATCACAGCTTGAGGTTCATATTTAATAAAATCTAAAATTCCTTCAAAAGCATGAACAAAACTTTTAAGGCGCGCACTTATAGAAAATAGTTTATTGCTTTTCATATCGAGGGTGATAACTGATGAAATAAAGCGTAAGGTAACTTAACATTAATACCAACGAAAAGATGGCCGTAACTCCAATGGTTTTGGGATGAGCTAAGGGGTTGGCAATTAAACCAGCAATTTCGGCAAATAGCGATTGTGGATTGGTAACAATATCCCAGCAATTGTATCTTTCAAAGCGTCTCAAATAAATCCCGTAGGCACACAACAATTGAAGCAATGCAATCAAAACCCAACTTTTTGTTTCTCCAAATTTAATGATTAATACATGATGCACCTGCATTAATGAAAAAAAAACCAAGAATTAAGCCATTCCAACTAAATGAAAATAAAAACGCCAAATCAAACCATAAAGGCATTTCGCCAAGGTTCACAAGATGAAACAGATCTGTAATAATGTAAGGAGAATTAGGGAAAAAAACAACCATAAAAATCTAATATGGTAATTGCACATACTATGCAAATAATTTTTTTGTTTCTTATTAAATTTCGGGCGCATCAATACGTTCTACAAGAGCTATTGTAACACTATCTGTTGCTTTGTATAAAGTATTGGGATTTTGATGAATGGTATTCAACCGCAAGATTTATTAAAGAATAGAATTATTACTATCATGATAATTATATCATATTAAGAAAAGGTATTTAAGATGTACAAGAAATAAGTAATAAGGAATAAAAATTACTCTCCCAAATATTTATAGTTCGCCAAATCTCTGTTTTTTTATTACTTTTGGCGGGTTATAAATTTATAAATTATGCTTGTTGGTCGAAAATCTGAGATAAATATTCTTTCTGCTGCGAAACAAAATAAAAAAGCTGAATTAATTGCTGTGTATGGAAGAAGGCGTGTTGGTAAAACCTATTTAATACGTGAATATTTTAAAAAAGAAATTGTTTTTGAAGTAGCGGGTTTGTTTCAGGGAGGTCTATTAGATCAGCTTCAAAACTTCAGCAATGAAATAAAAATAAGAGACAAAAAAATTAAAGAAGCTACACCTCAAAATTGGTTGGAGGCATTTGGTCAACTTGAGAAATATCTCAACAAATTAAAAGGTAAAAAGAAAAAAGTGGTTTTCATTGATGAATTCCCGTGGCTTGCTACACCAAAATCAAGATTTTTAATGGCCTTTTCCAACTTTTGGAATCAATACGCTTCTAGGCGAAATGATATGATTGTGGTGATATGTGGTTCTGCCGCTTCGTACATGGTAAAAAATATTTTGAACAACAAAGGAGGATTGCATAATCGAATAACTAGTTCAATAAGGTTACTCCCATTTAATTTGAGTGAAACAGCACTATTTTTGAAAAGCAAAGGAATTCGTTACTCTCTTTATGATACTTTACAGATATATATGGCTATTGGCGGTATTCCACATTACCTTGATAAGTTAAAAAAAGGAAAGAGTGTTGCGCAAAATATTGATAAATTATGCTTCAGCAAAGATGGATTTTTACGCGAAGAATATAAAAGGCTCTTTGTTTCTTTGTTTGACAATTCAGAAAAGCATCTTGCAATTTTGAAAACGCTCTCTAAATGTAACATAGGCATTACCCGACAACAATTGATCTCGCAAAGCAAAATTAGCTCGGGCGGTGATTTTAGCCTAAAGCTTGAAGAGCTTATTGTATCTGGATTTGTGAGTGAGTATAACTATTATAAAAATAAAAAGAAACTTGGCCTATACAGATTATCTGATGAGTACTCGATGTTTTACCTAAAGTTTATTCAACCGCATGATGGCAGTGGTGCGGGAACTTGGCAAAAAATTTGCAGAAAACAGAGTTATATTTCATGGTCGGGATTCAGTTTTGAAACACTTTGCTTAAAACATGTACCTCAAATTAAAAAGGCTTTGGGTATTGAGGCTGTTTATGCTAATAATAGCAGTTGGTTCAATGAAAATGCTCAAATAGACTTACTTCTAGATAGAGATGATAACATCATTAATTTGTGCGAAATAAAATTTTATAAATCGGTGTTTGTTATCGATAAAAAAACATACTTGAATTTAATCAATAAAATGAATGAGTTTACGCAAGAGACAAGCACAAGAAAAAGTATTCATATTGTTTTGCTCACTACCCATGGAATAAAGCCTAATGAATATAGTTCGGAGATTATTCAAAATACACTTGATATGAATTGTTTATTTGAATTTTAGAAATTTATACTTCGCCAAATCTTATTCAATTTGATAGATTTGGCGAAGTATAAAAATAATAATTTTTTTTTTAGGGAATACCGATTATACCAATTGCATTTATTTTTTAGTTCAATTAAACCCGAATTAATCAGTAGAAGTTACGCATGTAACGCACTAGTGATTTTATGAACCTGAGTTCGGGATA
>JBILUU010000365.1:0-3227 GCA_044370815.1 Bacteroidia bacterium | reverse complement strand
AACACCATATACCATCGGTTTGATCAGTAGCACCGGCCACAATATCGGGCAAACCGCTCAGCGGTGGAACAGATGAAACTCCGCCATAGGTCAACAAATTACTTTTATCTGTTACCCATACGTTCATGTATTTTCTTACATCCCAAATCGATTGCGGCTTAATCACACTGTCAAGAAAATTCTTCATGCTTGATTGCGTGGGATATTGATTAGGATTATTCCAACCTTTATCAACAAAATTAATTCTATCAATTCCCGGCTCGGATAATATATTGCCATTCGTATCTTTTTGTGCCAAACAAAACTGTATGTCCATATCTGCAATTTTTACTCTCCCATTTGAGTCTAAAGCAGCTGCAGCAATATTTTGATTGATTGCCCAATTCACAAATGCATTGGCAGGATAATTAGATTTGTTATAGGCATTTGCTGAAAAGTCTTGATTTAAAACTGTTACCTGTGAAATAATCTGAGCTGCATACAAATTGGGAAATGTGCCAATCGCATCACCACCATGAACAATATGAAAAATTATGGGTATGGTATAACTATTTCTTTGTGATACTTGATGCTGCTCCACAGCCGTTTGTATGAGTTGTTGAAATTTTTCTTCCCATTGTATAGAAGGCGTATCACTTCCACAATTTAATTGCTGTGCATATACACTCTTGATGGAACATGTGAAACAATAAAAGCAAACTACGCCTATGATGATTGATTTTAAGTTACCTACTTTCAGCATTAATTTCAAAGATTGGTGTGGTGTTAATGATTACATATTTTTAAAAAAATGTTGATGTCAATTAATGAAGTATAAATTTTGACATTGTGATTACTTGATGATGTTCATCAATAAGCTCCATCAAATAAATACCTGCTGATCCCCAATCTTTGGTGTTTATGGGTGTTTCAAAATTAAAATGATTGTTACTAAAAACCACCATGCCATTGGAGTTTTTAATTTGGATACCGGCAACCTTCTTCCTTAATTCGTTAGATATATTTAAAGCAATCATTTCATTGCTTGGATTGGGATATACCACAAAGGGAAATTCAGTACTTCTATCAACAGTGGGAAGTAAATGAGCAAAAATGGTATGAAGCATTTGCTCTGCTACTTGAAATCCATTTCCCGGAAGTTGATTGGTAAGCACGCATATAACTATTCCACTGGCACTGTCATACATCATTTCTGAATTGTATCCCCCCCAAATAGAGCCTCCGTGACGCCAAACTGTTCTGCCGTAGGAAAGATACCTGCTGATGCCTATTCCGTAATTTCCTGACCCCACAAATGTAGTCATGTCATTAAATGATGTATCATTTAAAAAGTTTCCACTCATGAGCGCATCATACCAATGAGCCATTTCACCGGATGTTGAATACATAGCACCTGCCGCCCATGCTGCGCTGTTTAAAGAAATTCGAGGTACTGAAAAATTGTTGGCGTTACCTTGCCAAGGATGAGCAATTTGATAGGGAATGGTATCGTAAAATCCTAAAAATGTACTATCGAGTTGCAATGGTGAAAGGATATAATCGTGCAAGAGCTGCGCATAACTTTGCCCGGTTACACTTTCAGCAATCATACCGGCCAGCAAGTAATTGGTGTTGGAGTAATTCAAGCCACTTCCTGCTGTATATTGCGGAGGATCAATCCATCCTATCAATTCTGATGCAGTATATACGCGATTAGGATTAAGGAGTATAGAATCGATATACCCCGGCACGTCAATCACATCTTGCAAACCACTTGTATGATTCAATAATTGCCTGATGGTGATGTTGGAATCAACATGATTGAAAGTAGGAAGATATTGATGAAGTGAGTCATCTAAGTGAATGAGTTGTTGCTCGGCAAGTTTAAGTAGTAAGACTCCCGTAAATAATTTTGTATTGCTTCCTAAGCCAAATTCCATATCGGCAGTTACGGGCTCACCTGCAAAAGATACACCCGAAACACCTTTCCATGTTCCTGAGCCGGGAAAAATGACACATGATGAAATACCTTTAATGGAATTGTTTATCTGCATGCTATCGATGACTTGCTGAAGTTTGTTTGACAAGGCAACATCTATGGATTGCGAGAATAGCATGGATTGCAAGCCAATGTATAGGTATAGGTATAAAAATAGTAAATATTTTTTCATGACATCAGCTATAGAATTGCGGAGTTTAGACGATGTATTAAATAAATGGTTTAAAGACCAATTCAATAAAATACAATAATGCAATTATAACAAGAAAATCACTACGAATTGATAGCACTCATTTGACAATGACAAAATTGTTGTGTTTGCTTCTTACATCAGATATCAACTCCCAATAATAAAGACCTTGTGCATAATCACTTGTTTGAATTATTTCTTTGTGGTCAAGAAGTTTTTTGTAAAATATGACTTCACCAAAGGCATTATAAATGATAAAAATATCGGCTGGCTTTGCGTTTACAGTTAAAAAATCAGCCGCAGGATTAGGAAATACAATCGCTTCATTGCTTTGCTCCATATCCTCAGAAATACCTGTAGTGATGAAGTTGCATGTGGGTGAGATATTAAAATTGTAATATCCCAAAATACTGTCCTCATAACATCTTAGGCCCAAATAATAATTCATATCAATAACCCCAATCCCGCATGGAATATGAAAATCAGGCATAGGTTGGTTGGTGTTTCCAATACCTTCAATAACCCTCGTGTTCACAAATCCAAAAGGAGATGGGGCTAAATGCTGCACTTTCAATGTATTGCCATTGATATTGATTGTTGAAGTTGAATCAACTGTGACTGTAACTTCACATGAATCATAAACAATCGTCCATGACTCACCTGCATTTTTATTAAAATCATACAACATCCTAAACTGACCTGCATTGAACCAATATACGATATTGCTATCTTGATAAGTAATTAACGAATCGGTAATGTCTGTGGCAACATCGGCACCTTGCCTAACAATCAATTGACATAACTGCCCATTCAACAGCGTATCACCTGCACAAATCCACTCTCGGAATTCCTGCTGCGGACCGTTCGCATAGAAAACACTGTAAGTCCATTTTGCACCTAAGGGCGCCCAAGATTGTGTATGCCCCTTGATGGCAGCGCAAAGCACGATCAATAACAGGAGATTTTTTTTCATGATTGATGGTTTAAACTAATACTATACTAACGCATCAAATGTAACCTTGGTGACATCAAAACTAAGAATAAATATTTACTGCCATT